>CAXTCN010000012.1:0-76584 GCA_964242575.1 uncultured Acetobacteraceae bacterium
TCGGCGGCGGGCGCGTTGCTGTCGAGCGGCATTATTCGGGCGTTCCGGTTGGGGGCGGCGGAGCGGACGAGCCGCTGGCGCCGACCTTGGAGATGCCGCTGTCCGGCAGCGGGTACACGCGGTCGGCGCGCAGGCGGTCCATGGCGCGGGCGGCTTGGTGGCCGTCGGCCGACCGGGCGGCCACGCCCTGCACCAAGTCGCTCGGCACGGCCACCATGGCGCGGAGGTTGGCGGCGTTGGCGTTCATGGGCCGCCAGACGCCCTCGCGGGTCAGCGGGTCGGTCACCGAGCAGCCGACCAGGCCAAGCAGGGCGCAGGCGTAGATGATGCGGCTCATGGCAGCACGAACCCGGCGTCGCCGGGGATGCGGACGTTGGCGGCCGGGCCGTTGCGGCCCTTTTGCCGCAGCAGCAGCACGCGCTCCAGGTCGGTGGGCGCGCGCCAGCCGTCATCCGGCGCGGCGAGGGCGGTGGGGTCGCTGACCGGGCGCACGAGGTAGGGCGTCACCACGATGACCAGCTCGGTCTGGTTCTGCTGGAAGCTGTCGGAGCGGAACAGCGCGCCCAGGATCGGCACGTCGCTCAGCAGCGGCAGGCCGAGGCCAGTGAGCCGCTGCCCTTCTTGCAGCAGCCCGGCGATGGCGAAGCTCTGGCCCGAGCCAAGCTCGACCGTGGTTTCGGCGCGGCGCACCGTGAGGGCCGGGATTTGGACGCTGTTGTTGCCGTTGCCGATCTGCACCGCGCCCTGGTTCGAGAGCTGGCTGACCTCGGGGCGGACGCGCAGCACGATGCGGTCGTTGCTGGCGACGGTGGGCACGAACGCCAGGCTGATGCCGTACTGCTTGAACTCGACGGTGATCGCGTTGTTTTCCTGGGCGATGGGAATGGGGAACTCGCCGCCGACCAGGAAGCTCGCGGTCTCGCCGCTGAGCGCGGTGAGGTTGGGTTCCGCCAGCACGCGGATAAGCTGGTCCTGCGACAGCGCATCGATGGTGGCGTTCACGTCGGTGAACGCGCCGCGCGGGCCGGCCTTGGTGTAGCCGCCGTTGATGCGGGTGGCGGAGCTGGCCAGGTCCGCCAGAGTGTTCGCGGTGGCGAGGCCGATGGTGCCGTAGCGGCCGAGGTTGCCCAGCGCCTGCCAGTTGATGCCAAGCTCCCGCGTGATGGTGCGGGACATCTCGGCGATGCGGACGCGGAGGTTCACCTGGATGGGCGTGGCGACGGCGAGGCGGTTGTCCAGCAAACCCTTGTCCGCGAGGTAGCTGCGGGCCAGGCGGGCGGCGCGCTCGGCGTCGGCGGGGGTGGCGACTTGGCCGGTCATAGCGACGCCGTTGGGCCGGGCCTCGGTGGCGACGGACGCGCCGGGTACGGTGCGGCCGATGCCGGCGCGGGCCTCGTTGGCGGCGAAGGCGGAGGGGCGCACGACCACGTCCCACTGCGCGATGGGCGCGCCGGTGGCGGACAGGGCGGCGACGGTGGTGCGGCCCGGCGCCAGGCCGAACACGAACAGGCTGGTGGGGCTGGCGGGGCGGACCTCCGCGACCTTGGGATCGGCGGCGAATATGCTGGCGGCGGGCGCCCCGAGGCCGAGCACCCGGCCCATGCCGGCCTCGATGGCGACGGGGCGAGGCGCCTGGGCCGATGCCGGGCCAGAAAGCGCAAGACTGAGGGCCAGGGCCGTGACGGCGCGCGGCCAGGCTTTGATCGTCTTGATCATTCGAACTTGAACTCCTTGTCGCTGGAGGCGCCCTGGTAGACCCGGACCGTTGCGCCGGCGTTGACGCCGCGGGGGCGGTTCAGGGCGGGGGACACGTCCTGGCCCCAGGTGGTCGGGACGGCTTTCAAGGCGGGCGGCAGGACGGCCTTGCGGAAGGCGACGCCTTGCACGAGGCTGTCGGGATCGGCGTGCAGGGTGCTGGCGGCGCGGACGGCGAGTGCCACTTTGCCGAGGCGGACGGCGACGGCGACGCGCTCGGCGGCGGCGGGCAGCACTTCCAGGGTGATGGTGCGGCTGGAGGCGTTGGAGGCGTCTGAGCCGGCGGCGTGGGCGAGCTGCTGGTCCACGGCGATGACGCGGATGTCGTGCAGGACGGTCTCGCCGAAGGTGCGGCGTCCGGCGGGGGTGGCTGGGTCCTCGGTGGTTTGGGTGAGGATGAGGTCCACGCGGTCGCCGGGCCAGATGAGGCCGGCGGCACCAGAGACGGGATCGACGGCGACGGACACGGCGCGGTGGTCCGGGGCGAGCACGGCGGCGAGGAAGCCGCCTTCGGCTGGGCGCAGCACGTCCTGCGGCAGCACCGGCTGCTGGGCCAGCATGGTGCGGCGGACCATTGCGCCGACCAGCTCGGCGCGGGCGATGATGGTGTCGGGGCGCGCGCCGTCCGGGACTTCGCTGGGCGCCGTGGCGGCGGCGGCGAGGTCATCGAGCTTGATGAAGCTGCCGGCCTGCAACGCCTTGGACACCACGAGCACGGCGACGGGCGCGGGCGGCGGCGGCGCTTCGGCCTGGGCGATGGGCGGGGCGGGAGTGGGGTTGAGGCTGAGCCAGGCGACCAGGCCGAAGCCGGCGGTGACGATCAACATCATGGCGACCAGGATTGCGCGCAGCATGGGGGGCTATCCCGTGATTAGGGTGAAGACGCAGCCGGCGGCGATGGCGCAGGCGTAGGGCAGCGGGGCGTTGCGGCGCATGCGCCAGGCCTCGATGCGGCCGATGCGGCGGATGAGGTTGCGCGACGTGCGCAGGGTGCGGCGGAGCGGGGGGAGGCGGCGGCCGAGCAGGTAGGCGGTGGCGAGAACGCCGCCGGCCATCGAGGTGGCGAGCACAAGGTCCAGGACGGCGGGGGCGGGGACCAGCAGGGCGCAGGCGGCCAGCAGCTTCACGTCGCCGCCGCCGATCCAGCCGCGTTGCCACATAAGGAACAGGGCAGTGAACACGGCGAGGGCGAGCAGGAGGGAGGGCAGGATGTCGCCTGAGGCGAGCCGGGCGGCGAGGCCGCACAGGGCGATGAGCGCCGAGGCCCAATTCGGCACCCGGCGGGACGCGATGTCCTGCAGGGCGGCGAACAGCAGCGCCGGCAGGGCGGCGAGGCTTAGGGCTTGAGCGGCGGTCATTGTGGGGTCCTTGAAGGGGTGGAAGGCGAACCCGCGGCGGCGTCTGGACGGCCGGGACGCCGCCGCGGCAAGGGTTAGATGCCTGTCATACGCGACGCCATGGATGTGAACATGGTAGTCAAGCCTGTAGTATACTTTCCAATTAGTGTGACAAGGGCGGCCGATACCAACGCCGCGATCATTCCATACTCCAAAGCCGTCACTGCGCGACGGTCCTGCCGTAGGGTCTGTAGGAACGCAATCTGGGTCTTGCAAAACTCGAACATTTTTAGCTTCCTAGTACTCGTGATTGTTCACGAAGGCTGACGCATTAACTATAGGCATCCTGCCTTTCGCTCACGAAGGACTTCGCTTCCGCGGCTCCGTTTCACCATTAAGACAGCCAAAGCTTAACATCCGGTAAACGCCCCCTTGGCTTGCAGAAAATTGTTATTTCATCGGCACGTAAACCACCGGCAGCCGCCGCATGGCGGTGAAGCGGGGCGCGGGGCCGGCGGTGGGAACCAAGCCCGCCGGGCCGTAAACGCGGACCAGGGGCGACGCCGGGCGGGCCGCGAGGCCGGACCATGTTGCCAGCACGCGGGCGGCATACGGCTCGGCGAACCCGGCGGTCAGGGAGTGGTACTGCCCGGCCGCCACCTCCCATGACCCGGCCGATGCGCGCAGGCCGGCGAGGAAGCGGGCGGCGTAGCCAGCGTTGAGCGCCGGGTCGAACGCGTTGTCCAGGGTGGCGAACGCGCCGGGGTGGTGCAGCAGGTTGACCTGGAAGCAGCCCACGTCGATGGAGCGCGCCCCGGCGGCCTGGGCCTGCCGCACATGGCCGATGGCGGCGGCGCGGTCCGCGAAGTGGCGGCCTGCGCCGGCCACGTTCACGGCATACGGCCAGGGCGTGACCCGGCCAGTGCCGGGGTCGGCCCGGCCGCTCTCAACCTTGCCGATGGCGAGCAGCAGGCCGGGCGGGATGCCGGCGGCCTGTTCCGCGGCGGCGGCGGCGTCGCCGCACGCCGTCCAGGGCGCGGGCGACGCTTGCGCCCATGCGCCGCCCGCGCTGCCCAACAGGGCGGCGGCGAACAGGGCCGGCAGGGCGCGGCGCGGGGTGCCGTGGAAGGGCGCGGACATTACGTCAGGGTAACACGGCGTTGGTCAGGTGAAGTTAACCGCCATGGTGGCCGGCACTCCACGCCGCCGGGTCGGCGCGCCTGGATGGGCTTGCGGGGGCTGGCGCAAATTACATTAGTATCAATAGGATATGCATGGCCGGCTCAGTCGGCACGCGGGCCGGGCCGGGTGCGCAACGCCCCGGGCCGCCGGTTAGTTTATGTCAGGAAGTGTCGGGGTGCGTCCGGTCAGACCTGGCGGACTGGCCCGGGATACTGCGCCACCTGCGGGTCCAAGGTCAGCAACGTGATGCCCTCGGTCCCGGCCTGGGCCAGCAGGATGCGGTCGAACGGGTCCCGGTGCAGCGGCGGCAACGCGCTGACGGCGAAGGCGTGCTGGCTGGTGATCTCCAGCTCGGTGTAGCCGTTGTCCAATAGGTTGCGACGCAGTGCCCGTGGGTCCACCTGGAAGTCACTCCGGCCGAGGCCGTGCTTGATGGAGACCTCCCAGATGCTGGCGACGCTGAACACGCCCCGGGTATACGGGTCCGCCAGCAAAGCCTGTGCCACAACCGGCAGGCGCTCCGGAAACAGCGCAATCCAGAGCAGGATGTGGGTGTCGAGCAGGAACGTCACCCGTAGAACATATCCTCGATTTCCTGCTGGCCCATGGTGTCGAAGTCGTCTGGAACCTGGCCCTGCCCCTTCATGAACCCGAATCGCTGGATGGGCCGGGGGTCCGGGGCATTGTACGGCACGACCTTGACCAGGGGCTTGCCGGCCTTGGCGATGATGAACGGCTCGCCCTTGGTGGCCTGTTCGATTAGCCGGGACAGGTGGGTCTTGGCCTCGTGGATGTTGACGGTCTTCATATGCACCTCCTGGACTAGGCCTAGTTAGTCCGGCCAGCCCAGGAATGCCAGGCGTTTCGTCACGCCAGCGCCAGCACGCCCATCGGGTCCAGCCGGTAGCCGCCGCCCTCGGTGACCAGCAGGCGGGCGTTGCCGGGGTCCGGCTCGATTTTTTGGCGCAGGCGGTAGATGTGGGTTTCCAGCGTGTGGGTGGTGACAGCGGCGTTGTAGCCCCACACCTCGTTCAACAGGACCTGCCGCGCCACGGGCCGCGTGCCGGCGCGGTAGAGGAACTTGAGGATCGCGGCCTCCTTTTCCGTGAGGCGGATGCGGCGGTTTTTGATCGGCTCTTGCAGCAGCTTGGCGCTGGGGCGGAAGGTGTAGGGGCCGATGGTGAACACCGCGTCCTCGGAGTTCTCGAAGATGCGCAGTTGGGCGCGCAGCCGGGCCAATAGCTCGGCCAGGCGGAACGGCTTGGCGATGTAGTCGTTGGCGCCGGCGTCCAGGCCGCGCACCACGTCGGCCTCCTCGTCGGAGCCGGTCAGCATGATAATGGGGACGCGCAGCCCGCCGCGACGCAGGTTGGCGCACAGGTCCCGCCCGTCGCCATCCGGTAGGGTCACGTCGAGGATGATGGCGTCGAAGCGGGCGTTCTGCGCCGCAATCAGCTTTTCCGCCTCGCTGACGGTGCCGGCCTGGGCAGCCGTGAACTCGTGGTCGAGCTGAAGCTGCTCCACCAGGGTTTCCCGTATGGTCGCATCGTCATCGACGATTAAGATCGGACGCTCGGCATTCATATAGCCAAATCCCTTCGTTGCCCGCCGGCCCGACCTGACCGGGGCGCTTGGGTGGATATCGCTTGCCTGGTCCAACGCACCAAACCGTGAGTAATCCTATCCGTGTTTTCGCTGCGATGCACACAAATTCGTGAATAATGTGTGAGTGGCCGATGTCCGGGGCCGGGCGGCTCAACCCGGCCCTGTGCGGAGCGGGGCTAGTCTGGCCTGGCGCGCGACGCACATACTACAGGGCATGACCCCGACCAGCATCCCCCACCCGCTGCCCGACCCCTTGCCGGACCCGTTTGTGCTGCGCCTGCGCGGCGTGCATCGCGCGGTGGCGGAGCTGCGGCGGGGGACGCCGGTGCTGCTGCAAGGGGCCGCGGATGACGGCCCGGGCGCGGACCTGGTGGTGCTGGCGGCGGAGACCGCGGGCGCCGGGGGAATGCGCGAGCTGATGGCGATGGCCACCGGCCCGGCGCTGCTGCTGCTGGCGCCGGTGCGCGCGGCGGCCCTGCTGCGCCGCCCGGTCGAGGCGCCGGGTGCCACGGCGGTGGCGTTCCGCGCGGCGGGCGTGCTGGACGCGGCGGTGCTGCGCGGGCTGGCGGACCCGACCGCGCCGCAAATGGCGGAGGTGCCGGTGCCCGCGCCCACGCCGAGGCTGGCGGCGGCGGCGCTTGGCCTGGCGAAGCTGGCGCGGCTGCTGCCGGCGGTGCTGGCGGCGCCTGCGGACGGCGCGCGGGCCGGGGCGCTCGGGCTGTTGCGGGTCCCGGCGGCGGACGTGCTGGCGCATCCCGACGCGGAGGCCGGCGCGCTGGCGCGGGTGGCGGAAGCGTCGGTGCCGTTGGAGGACGCGCCGGACGCGCGCATCGTCGCGTTCCGCGCGCCGGACGCGGGGGTGGAGCACCTGGCGATTGTGGTGGGGCAGCCGGGCCATTCACAGGATGGGCTGCTGGCGCCGTTGGTGCGGCTGCACTCCGAGTGCTTCACCGGCGACCTGCTGGGCAGCCTGCGCTGCGATTGCGGGCCGCAACTGCGCGCCGCGCTGCGCCGCATTGGGCACGAGGGCGCGGGCGTCGTGCTTTATATGGCGCAGGAGGGCCGCGGCATCGGCATCGCCGGCAAGCTGCGCGCCTACGCGTTGCAGGACCGCGGGCTGGACACGCTGGACGCCAACCGGGCGCTGGGCTGGCACGCGGACGAGCGCAACTACCTGCTGGCCGCGACCATGCTGCGCGAGCTTGGCATCGGGCGGCTGCGGCTGCTGACCAACAACCCGGACAAGCTGGCGGCGCTGCGGGCGTGCGGGGTGGAGGTGGTGGCGCGCGAGCCGCTGGTGATTGCGCCGAACGGCACCAACGACGGCTACCTGTCCACCAAGGCGCGGCGGTTCGGGCATCTTTTGTAGCGGTGGCACAGGACTTGCTACACCGGATGCATGATCCTTCCAACGCCTGGCGCCGATCCCGCTTCCCGCCTGCACGGCTGGGCCGACCCCGATGGCGCCGGGCCGATTGGGCCGGACCAGGCGTGGCCGCAGAAGGTGGACGTGCCGTTCGACCAGGTGATGAACGGGCTGAACCCGCTGCATTACGTGCCGGTGGTCGGCATGGTGTACCGGGCCGCGACGGGCGAGCAAATCCCGGCGACGATGCGGGTCATGGGCGCGGCCATCACCGGCGGGCCGCTGGGGGCGCTGGGCGCTGGGCTGATGGGGCTGCTGGAGGCGATTTTCACCATGGAGCCGGACCAGACGCGGCCCGCTGTTCCGGCTGGCATGTCGGCCACCGGGTCGGAGGCGGCGATGGAGCCGGTCTCGCCGGGGGAGCTGGCGGAGGGGGCCTACACCACGCTCGCGACCGTGACGCCGGAGTGGCTGGGCGGCGCCACGCAGTTCGCGTCACGCGGGGCGGCGGCGTACAGCATGGGGGTGACGGAGTGGCAGCGGACGCAGGCGCTGGAGAAGGGGTTGGCGTAGGCAACTTCTGCCGGGCAGGTTCTTCCGGGTTGGGCCAATCCGGGGCATAACCCCCCGCCTGCCATGCCCGCAACGGGCTGCTTTGCAACGAGGCCCCATGCTCGCCCAGCTTGAACACGGCATCCTGACGCTTGGCCCCAACCGCTACCGCGCGACGCTGGGCGCGGGCGGGGTGCGGGCGGACAAGCGGGAGGGGGACGGCGCCACGCCGCGCGGGCTGTTGCCGTTGCGGCGGGTGCTGTACCGCGCGGACCGGGTGGCGCGGCCTCGGGCCACGGCGCCAGTGCATCCGCTCGGGCCGCAGGACGGCTGGTGCGACGACCCGGCCGATGCGCGCTACAATCAGCCCGTGACGACGCCCTACCCCGCCCGGCACGAGGCGCTGTGGCGGGCGGACGGGCTGTACGACATCATCGGCGTGCTTGGCTGGAACGACGCGCCGGTGGAGCGGGGCCGGGGCAGCGCCATCTTCCTGCACGTGAGCCGGGCCGATGGCGGGCCGACCGCGGGCTGCGTGGGCCTGGCGCTGCCGGACTTGCAGGCCGTGCTGGCTGCGGGGCTTACGGAGTTGCAGGTCGCATGAAGTTTTGGCAGCGGGCCGGGCTGCGCGCCGGGCTGGCGTTCGGGGCGGCGGCGGGGAAGCCGATCCAGGCGCACGGGCTGGCGATGGACCCGGTGATGTCGGCGCTGGTGCGGTTCGCGCGCCGCGGGACGCCGCAGTTCGACGGGGTGGCGGCGATGCGCGCGGGCTACGCGGGCGGCCTGGCGGTCACCGGGCTGTGGCCGACGCCGGGCGTCAGGATGCGTTCCATGGAGGTGGCCGGGCAGCCCGGGCGGCAGTACGACCCGCCGGGCACGGCGCGCGGCAGCCTGCTGTACTTCCACGGCGGCGGCTTCATGATGGGCAGCCCGGCCACGCATGACGGCCTGTGCCGGCGGCTGTGCGCGGCGGTGGGCGTGCGGGTGGTCAGCGCGTCGTACCGCCTGGCGCCCGAGCACCCGTTCCCGGCGGCGCACGAGGACGCGGCGGCGGCGCTGGCGTGGGCGCGGGACGAGCTGCCGGGTCCGTTGCTGGTGGGCGGCGACAGCGCGGGGGCGAACCTCGCGGCGGGGCTGGCGGCCGGGCCGGGGCACGGGCTGGCGGCGCAGTTGCTGCTGTATCCCGTGGTGGACATGGTGCGGACGCCGGGGCGTTACCCCAGCCTGGAGCAGTTCGGCGAGGGCTTCCTGTTGACGACGGAGGCGCTGGAGCAGTGCCAGCAAATGCTGCTGCCGAACGGCGCGGACATGGCGGACCCGCGGCTGTCGCCCCTCCGCCGGGACCTGTCGGGGGCGGCGCCGGCGGTGGTGGCGGTGGCGGGGTTCGACCCGTTGGCGGACCAGGGCCGCGCCTATGCGGCGGCGTTGCGGGCGGCGGGCGTTGATGCGGCGCTGCTGGACGAGGCTGGCCTGGTGCACGGCTACGCGGACTTCGCCGGGGTGGTGCCGGCGGCGCGCCGGGCGGTGGACCGGCTGGCGGCGGCGTTGGCGGAGCGGCTGCCGTGACACCACAGTATATAAGGACGGTGTGGGCGTGGTTGCGCCAGGGCCGGGAACAGGGTGCGGAGAGCTTGCATGCGTAGAGACCCGGTGTTGTTCGCCTGGGTGGCCGGCCTCGGCCTGGCCGCGCTGGTGTATGTCGTGGGCCCGGACCGGTTCCTGTTCCGGCTGCTGGACACGCTGCACGTGCTGGGCTGGCAGATTGGCGAGTTCATCGCCGACCTGTCGAACCTAGCGTTGGACCTGGTGCGGGCGCTGGCGATCGGGCTGTATGCCACGTTCCTGGCGCTCGGCATCGCGGTGGCCCGGCGCGGCGGGCGCTCGCGCGGCGCGCTGCTGATCGTGAGCGTGCTGTTTTTCCTGCTGGCGAACGGGGCGCTGGAGGGCAGCGTGCCGAACGCGCGCTGGATGGCGGCGCTGGTGCTGACGGGCGCTGGAGCCGCGGTCATGACGGCCCGGCTGCGCCAGCCGGGCACCGTCACGTTACATTAAGGCGCGCCGCCGGGTCACAGCGTTGCGAGGGCCTCGGCCATGGTCGGCCACTCGCCGCAATCCGTGCCGGTGCGGCTGCACCAGACGGTGATGGCTTGGCCGTTGCGGGCCAGGCCCCAGCGGGACCATGGGTCGTTTTGGCAGTAAACCAGGGCGTAGGACGCGCAGTGCGGGCCGGTGTCCGGCAGGCCGGGTTCGATCACGACGCGGCCATAGCGGGCGGCGCCGGCGTGGTTGATCCAGTTATGCAGGGCGGCGCGGTCCTGCAAGGTGAACCCGCACGGCGGAGCCATGCCCTCGGGCAGGCGGCCGGCCAGGCGGCGCTGGAGCGGGAATTGCAGGATGGTGGCAGTCGGCGAGACGGCAGGCGATAAGTGTGCAGCGGTGATCATCGGATCCCCCTAACGCCCGGAAATTCGGGTCGTCAGCAATATCCAGGGCGTGAAGCGCTGCCGCTGTGACCTACGTCACACTGGGTTGCGTGGGGCAGGACTAGCAGCAAACGCGTTCACTTAGGCACCCCTTAATCTCGCATGAACTGTCGCAGGCGGTCTGGTGTGGCCTAAATGCAACTTCAGATTGTGGCGAAACTTTGTCCGCAAGCCACGCGGACCGGCGTGGGCTAGTGCCGCGTGGGCTTGCCAGGGGTTACTTCTTGCCGGGCTCGGGCCGCGGCGGCGGCGTGTTGCTGGCGGCGGCGGATTTGACAGCGGCGGCGGTCTTGGACGCCTTGGGCTTCTTGGCCTCGCGGTTGGACTTCTGTTCACCTTTTGCCATGGCACGGCTCCTTGTTTGCGACATTTGCAACGCCCATAAAGTCCGCCCGGCCATTGTGGAATGCAAGGGGTTTGCAGGCCGCGCAAGACCGGCATGGGGCGTTGCCCGTCCCGGCCCAGCAGCGTTAACCGATTCTTCAGGTTTGGCGGGTAGCCTGTCCGGATGAGAGGGCGCGCAGCATCTGCATCGGCGGCGAGGTGGGTTCCGGATCGGTGTCGGGCGGCTCCTGCAACGGCGGCACGTCGTTCGGCGCGTCGCTAGGCGGCGGGTCCCAGATGGGGATGGGCGTTGGCGTGGGGATGGGTTCTGGCATTTGCGCGCGCATGGTGTCCTCCGGTTCAAGGCGGTGCAGCGTTCTGGGTTAACGCAGGCGGGGCAGGTCGGATGCGTGCAAAAGCGAACCGGGCCTTGCGGGGCCCGGTTCCTGGCGGCTGTTGGGGTGGAAAGCGTGGGTTAACTGAACGTGCGGCGCACGGCTTAGCTGAACGTGGTGCCGCTGATGCTGCTGACGCCCAGGAAGTCGATCCGGGTGCCGTCCGTCAGCGTGACGCTGGTGCTGGCCACGCCTGCGACCACGGTGCGGGTGCCGGTGCCGCTCGGGCCGAGCGCGCCGGCCACCTCGTTGGCGCTGTAGCCGCCCAGGCTCACGCGGTCCTCGGGGGCGAAGTCCACGATCTGCACGGCGCCGCTGGCGCGGCCCTGGGCGATGGCGAACACGTCCCGGCTCGCGCCGCCGCTCACGGTGGAGTTCGCGCCGGCGAAGATGGTGTCGCTGCCCGCGCCGCCGTAGATGCGCGCGGCGCCCGCCACCGAGGCCACGAAGATGTTGTTGGCGGACGAGTTCGCGCCCGACAGCGTTTCGTTGCCCGCGCCGGCGAACAGCACGGTCTGGTTGGCGCCGTTGGCGAACAACTGGTCGCCGCTGGCGGCGCCGAACAGGGTGGAGCTTGCGCCGGTGCCGCCGACGATGGAGCTGTTGCCGCCGGTGCCGGCCGCGAACAGGCCGCCGCCGGAGCCTGCGAACACCGTGCTGCTGCCGGTGCCGCCCAGCACGGTGGCGCGGCCCGCGCCGCCCACGAACAAGAAGTTGGAGGCGTTCTCGGCCACCAGCACGGTGCCGTTGCCGCCGAAGATGGTGTCGGTGCCGCCGGGCTGGGACGAGCCTGCGACGGTGTCGGACGTACCGGACAACGTGACCACGTCCGATCCGGTGCCGAGGAAGATGAGGTTCGCGCCGCCGCCGGCCGCGACGGTGTTGTTGCCGGACTGCGCGACGATGGTGTCGTTGCCGGACCCGGTGGTGATGCTGAACCCCGCGCCGCCGATGGTCGGGATGCCAATGAGATTGTTGCCGTCGCCGGTGAGGATGATGCCGGACCCGCCGCCGGCATTGAACGTGAGGTTGCCGCTGTCGGCCAGCACGCGCTGGCTCAATCCGCCCGCGCCCACGACCGTGCTGGCGCCGCCGGTGTTCACCACGACGCTGGTGACGGCCGTTTGCAGGACGGTGGTGGTGTTCGGCGCCGTGGTCTGCACAAGGCCCGCGCCGGTCGGCGGGTTGGTGTTGCCGCCGACCGTCAGGGTCCCGGCGGTTATGGCCTGGTTGATGGCGGTCTGGATTGCGGTCGAAAGGCCGTTGCGGTCGTTCGACCCGGCGTTCACCGCAATCGTATTTCCATTTGAGCCTGTAATGGTCGCCATCGGTGATAACCCCTTCTTAGTTTGGTTATCAAACCGATTAGCTCATGCCCCAGAGTCCGGCAACCATAAATTAAGGTCAAACGCAAAGTAGATTGAAACAATTCATGACAACGCAGCGCATGTCATAGCAACGACAGACCTCCTTTAACAGCATGTAACGCGGATTTACTACTAACCTCGTAGTCTATAACGGTGTTGTAACGCGATGCCAGGGGTGGCCTTCACTGCTGTCGCAGGGCGGCGGCGACCGCGTCCTTGCCCCATTGCCGTTCTAGCCGCCGCACCGTGAAATGCGCGCGGGCCAGGGCGTCATACTGCGCCATGAACGCCGCGTTAATCGCGGCGCCGCACACCGCGCCCGCCACCGGCACCGCCTGCGCCGCCAGCTTCTGGCCGAGCTGCACGCCGTAGCGCGCCGCCACCTCGGACATCAGCCGCACCAACGAGCCGCCTTGCAGCAGCAGGCGGGTCGGGAAGTAGCCCGCCTCGTTGCTGGCGCCGTCCGGGCCGGGCAGGCCGGTGCGCAGCGCGAACACCTCTAGGCAGGCGCGGCGGCTGGTCTCGGTCGTGAGGTCCTCGCCCTCCTCCTGCGCGATGCGGGCGATGCGGCGCATGATCGCCAAGGTTGTGACCGCCGCGTCCGGCGCGAATCCAAGCAGCCCGGCCGCGCCGCCCGCCGCGCCGGACATCGCCACCCCAAAGCCGGCCCGGCGTCCGCTGGTGCGCGGCGGCGCGGCGCCGGCCGGGGCGGGCAGACCCAGCACCGCGATGTCGAACGCGCGGGCCAGCGCGGTTTCGGCCACGCCCTGCAACGACGCGCTCAGGCCGGGCAACGCCAGCAACGTCCCGGCGCCCCAGCCGCCCAGCATTCCCAGCGCCATCCGCCCCGCGCCGCCGAGCGCGCTTCCCAGTATGTCCGCGAGCCGCGACGCGAGGCCCGGTCCCTGTTGCAGGCGCGCGTAGGCCGCCCGCAGCTCCGCACGGGCGGCGTCGGGCATAGCGGCGTCGGGCATGGTGGGTTGGACAGTGAGCGACATGGCGGCCTCATGCAGTGGGAGGGAATTTGAACGCGGCAGAGTAAGCCTGGTTAGGAATTGTGAAACGGGTTGACCCTGGCCCGTTAGGAAAACTAGCTTCCAATTGGAACATTTAGAGAACGTAAATGGCACAGAACGCGCCCTCGCCGATTTCGCCTGTCGAGGCTCCACGCCCGCCGCGCCGGCCGTTGTATGTAGTGCGCGGCCGGCCCGGGCGGGAGGACCGCGGGCCGTTGCCGTCGGGCCACGCGCTGTCCTGGGACGCCATCACCGCCGGCACCGTGCTGGACCAGGCGCAATACCCCTACCCCGTGTTCCCGCGTTGACCGTCCAGGACCGCGAAGACGGCCAGCGCATCGGCTGGCATCCGCTGGACCCGCCGGGGCCGCACCGCGCGGCGTCGTTGCTGGGGCAACTGGTGGCGTCCGGCATGATGCCGCGGGACTGGGCGTTGCAGGCGTTGCTGGGCGCGGCCGAGCGGTTGCGCCCGCCGCACGCCAGCGCCACCGGGCTGCGGATGCGGCTGGCGCACCGGTTGGACGACGCCGTGCGGGACCACGAACGCCTGCGCGCCCGCGCCACGACCGACGTGCGGCGCGCGGTGCTGGCGCCGATCCTGGCCCGGCGGCCCAAGGCAGAGCTGCTGGCGCTGGCCGCCGGCGCTGACCCGGATGAGGCGTTGCGCCCGCGCGAGCGTCTGGCGTTGATCGAAACCGAAGTGGCCTGGGCGCTGCGCACCGGCGCGTTGCGGACGGGCGTGCCGTGTGCCGGATAGCGCGTGGAACCTGTATGACGGCCCTGCCTCGCCCGAGTTGCTGGCATGGCCGGCGTCGTTGCCGGAGGCGGAGGGCATTCCACCGCGCGAGTGGCTGCTGGGCACCCGGCTGGTGCGCCGCTTCGTGAGCCTGCTGGTGGCGCCCGGCGGCGTCGGCAAGTCTGCGTTGGCGCTGGCGACCGCGGTCAGCCTGGCGTCCGGGCGCAACATCCTGGACGAGCACGTGCATCACAGCGTGCCGGCCTGGGTTTTGAACCTGGAGGACCCGGCCGATGAGCTGAACCGCCGGGTCGCGGCGCTGATGCGGCTGCACGGCATCGGGCCGGAGGCGCTGCACGACCGGCTGTTCCTGCACCACGGGCGGGACCGCCGCCTGGTGATGGCGGCCGGCGTCGATGGCGCGGTGACCTACCCGGACCAGGACGGCGTGCTGGCGCAGATGCGGCACCGGGGCATTGGCCTGGTGGTGGTGGACCCGTTCGTGAAGTCGCACACCTTGGACGAGAACAGCAACGCGCACATGGACGCTGCCGCGACGGCGTGGGCCGAGGTGGCGGAGGCCGCGGGGGCGGCGGTGCTGCTGGTGCACCACGTCCGCAAGGCCGGGACCAGCGGGCCGGAAACCTCGGTGGACGCGGCGCGCGGGGCCAAGGCGCTGTCGGACGCCGCCCGCAGCGCCACGGTGCTGTCGCCCATGACGACGGACGAGGCCGAGCAGCTTGGCGTGGGCGCGGACGAGCGTTGGCGGCATGTGTGGCTGGACGACGCCAAGGCGAACATGGCGCCGCGCGGGGGCAAGGCGCGCTGGTTCCGCATGGAAACGGTGACGCTCGGCAACGGCACGGCCCTGTATCCGCACGGGGACCAGGTGGCGGCGATCCAGCCGTGGCGGCCCAGCAGCCCGTGGGCGGCGCACTCGACGGCGCTGTTGAACGCGGTGCTGGACCGGCTGGCGGCCGGGCCGTCGCCCGGGGTGCTGTACGCGCCGACGCGCCGCGGCCGGGTCGCGCCGGGGTGGGGCGGGCGTCCTCTGGTGCAGATGCTGGGCGTGGCGGAGGCGCAGGCGGCGGTGATGCTGGAGACGTGGCTGCGCAGCGGCGTGCTCACGGTGGTCAGCTACCGCGACCCGGTGCAGCGGCGCGAGCGCAACGGCCTCAATGTGGTGGACGCGCTGCGTCCGACGCGGGTGGCGGATTTTACCAATGAAGGGATGGACGATGAGCGGAATTGATGCGGGAATTGATGCAGGCGGGACGCCACGAATTGATGCGGCAATTGATGCGGGAGCGGGGCCTGTGGCCTCGGGCGCATCAATTCCCCCCAGTTCCACTGGGGGAATTGATGCGCCCGATGCCGCACGGCCGGGGAAAACAGCGGGAATTGATGCGCGTTCTGATGCGCGAATTGATGCGGGGGCGCGCCCTCGAGTTGATGCGGCTTTTGATGCGGCTTTTGATGCGCGGGCGCGCAACCCGGACGGCCAGCGCGCCGATGCGGCGTTCGTGCTGGCCCGGCTGCACGAGGCCGGGGCCACGTTGCTGTCGCTGCCGCACACCGGGCACGGCACGCAACTGCGCCAGGGCGGGTTGGAGTGGGTGCGGGACGCGGCCACGGGCTATGGCGCGGCACCCGCCCGGCTGCGTCCGCCGGTGCCGAGCGCCGCCGCGATCGACCGGATGGACGTGGCGCTGGCGTGGATTTCGCTCATTCCCGAGGACAAGCGCGTGCTGCGCCGGGTGGTGGGCGCGCGCAGCCTGATTAGCCCGATGACCGGGCGGCACGTTTACAGTTGGCGGCGGATCGGCGCGGCGGTGGGGGCGGACCACAAGGCGATGCAGCGGTGGCACGCGCAGGGGGTGGACCTTATCGTGGCGGCGTTGAACGCGCCGCGTACGAGTACGCGGTGACGGGCAGCCGGGGTTCCGGCGACAGTGGCGCGCGGAGGCCGCGGAGCATGGCGGCGGCGATGCGCTTGAGCTGCGGCGTGCCGGCGGCGCGGGCGTGCTCGGCGCGCAGCACGCGGCCCATGGTGCGGACCGCCGCCACCATTCCGAAGTGCTTGCGCAGCAGTTGCGCGTAGCTGGCGTAGTACAGCCGGGTGACGGCCGGGCTGTACTCGCCGCCGGACGACGCGCCGCCCTCGTGCAGCAGCGTGGGGTCCGGCAGGTAATGGATGGGGATGCCGGCGGCATTGAGGCGCATGCAGAGGTCCACGTCCTCCCAATAGACGAAAAAGCTTTCGTCCAGCAGGCCGACCTGTTCCAGCGCCTCCAACGCTAAGCCGAGGCAGCAGCCGCTGGCGAAGTCCACTTGGCGCGGGGTGGGCGGGTCCTCGGGCCGGTACTCCTCGTGCTTGTTGGCGAAGGTCCAGCCGTAGTCCAGGTGGCCGCCGGCGTACCAGGAACGCGCCGGGTCATCGGTCCGCATGACGCGCGGCGCGACGACGGGCCACTCGTGCTCCATCCAGGTGTCCAGCAGGTCTTGCAGGAAGTTGGGCGGCGGCACGGTGTCGGGGTTCAGCAGCAGGAACCTTTGCGCGTCCTGTTCCGCGGCGGCGCGCAAGCCCTGGTTCACCGCGCGGGCGAAGCCGACGTTCGTGTCGTTGGCGATGATGGTGACGCGCGGGTCCGCGAGGGCGCGCAGGGTGTTCATGGACGTGTCGGCGGAGGCGTTGTCGATGGCGATGAGCCGCCAGTCCCCCATGCGCTGCGCCACCAGGTGCAGCCACAGCGTGGTGAAGGCCTCGTTGCTGTTGTACAGCACGGTGACGATGTGGATGAGGGGCGGGTTCATGGCGGAGGGTTGTCTAGCCGCAACGGAGCCGGCTGGGTAGGTCATAGGAATGGCGCCGCAACGACATATCGGTTAACCCACATTAACGTCGTTGTTTGTAGGGATAGTAATTTGCCTATGCCTGGCCAGGCTAGCCGACTGGTGCCGTGCAAGTCATTGGATGGCATTGCACCATGAATACCCTTGTCGTCATGTACCTCCACATACCCTTGAAAGCAGACGATCATAACGGGTTGGTGCGGCGGTGCCGCGCGTTCCTGCACGCGCTGCACGAGGTCAGCCACCAAATCACGCTGCTTCAGATAGTTCCCGCCGATCAGATCGACGCGGCCGGACCGCTTGACCGGCTCAGCCAGGCGCAGTCCGAGTTTTGGGGCGTGCCGTTGCGCATAGCCCTCGTGCCGCGCCGCCCCCGGACGGAGACGGCCTGGCGTCACTACGGAGCAGGCATCTTGAACGCCGAAGCGCAGCCGACCCTGTTCCCATACGGCGGCGAGGCGGTGGCGAACGCAGTGGCCGCTCACCTGGACCAACAGCCGGACCTGGTGTTCGCCCAGGGCCTGCCGGCGATGCTGCCGATCCTGCGCAGCCGCCGCCGTCCGCGGCGCCTGGTGTTCGATATGATCGATGTCGAGCACAAAGTCATGTTCCGGCAGGCGTTCAGCGCCCCGCGCTATTTGGGCAAGCCGGCCCGGTTGTTGCAGGTTCCGGCCTTGATGGCGTTGGAGCGCCGGTCCGTGGCGGCGTCCCACTTGACGTTTGTTTGCTCCGATACGGACCGCGCATACTTGCGGCGGACAGGCTTCGGCGACACAATTCGGGTCGTGCCGAACGCGTTGGCATTGCCCGCTGACCCGCCCGGCGTCGTCAAGGACGGCACGGTGCTGTTCCTGGGCGACGCGGGCTACCCGCCCAACCATTATGCCGCGGAACGGATGGCGCGCCGCATTTGGCCCCGGGTGCACGCGGCCATGCCCGACGCGCGGCTGCTGATTGCGGGCCGGGGCTCGGACCTCCTGTTGTCCGCCGCCGAGGGCCTGCCGGGGGTGGAGCACTTGGGCTTCGTGCCGGACCTCGATGCGCTGTATGCCCGGTCCCGCGTGGTGTGCGCGCCCATCATGACCGGCGGCGGCACGCGGTTGAAGCTGGTGGAGGCCGCGTCCTACGCGCGGCCCATGGTGTCCACGCGGATCGGCGCGGAAGGGCTGGACTTCGTGGACGGGCAACAGGCGCTGCTGCGCGACGACGACGCGGGGTTCGCCGACGCGTGCGTGGCGCTGCTGCGGGACGACGCGCTGTGCCGGCGGCTGGGCGAGGCGGCGCGGGCGGTGATGGCGGCGGAGTACGACGTGCGCCGGGTGGAGGCGCGCATCGTGGAGATGATCGGTAGTGTCTCAGTTTGAGATCCCTGATACTCACCATCTGCACCAGAAGCCATTAACAATCCAGCTTTGAAGCATGTTAATCTTGTAGCTTACAATGTGCGAAAGGGTAAAATAATGCGCCCCTCGTAGAATACGTGCGCCTTCTATAACGTATGGATGGATCTTGTGATGAGTTGTGTATGGTTAACGAGGCATTCCAATACGTACATTGATGCAAGTATTTAATCCGCAAGAGCTATAAATTTTTCCCTCCGTTCAGGCCAAGTCGGGCTGAGGACAATGGAAGCATAGGGTTCCGGTATAGCTAACAAACGAGCAACTTCGGACGGCGTCATATGCTTCTCAACGAGGCGTGCAATTGCTTCTTCAGGACACAATACGGCCAAAGCCTGGTAAGTAGCAACTTCCTCGAAAAGAGCCATAGGACTCATTTCTGTGTCAACAAACCCATTGAGAGACATATTATTTAGAAGTTCTTCGCCCTTCTCGCGTGAATTTACTTTTAGCTCTTCTGGATCAAGTGCATGTATAAGCTCTTTTACACAGATAAGTCTTTGCCAATCTAGAGCGCTATTTCTGTTATATCTGACAACACAGTGAACAATACTTGCCCCATACGTAAGGGTATTCTCATAGATAATAATGTTCCCACGTAGATGCCCTACTGGGCCGTCGAATGGGGATATGATGATACGATCATAGTATCCCCATTCGACTATTTGATTCCGGATTTCAGCGACTTCGACTGGAACTTTTGTAAAACGCGAAAACAGATTAACTAGTCTTCGGACAGTTATGCACTCGCCTTTGGTAAGAAAAGCCCTCTATTTGGAGGGCTTTTGAATTACCGCAAAGTTAATACGTCTATCTTGGGTGAGTTGCTGATTGGAGGAGCATCCAGCAAATTACCTTCATTTTCCCAAGTATGCGCAATTACCTCTTTGGCTGCTAGGCACATCTGATCCACAGTTAAATCTTTCGCGTTTCCACGAAAAAATTTAACGTTTAGAACCTTCTTATCATCTCTGTCGAACAGAAACGCGAGTAGCCTTTCCCGTTCAGTCATCAATCTCGTCCTTTCCACTCCCACCGCACCGCGATGGCTTGCTTAGCATCTCAACACCCCACTATTCCCTTGAGGCGCACGCAAGATATATAACACGTCCGGCGCATACCATCGTATTTCATCATCGATAAATTAATTGGCTGCGTTGTGATAAAAATTCTGTGTTTCGCGCCAGCATGAGCGTCAGTGGCTTAGGATAATCAGCCTCAAGTTTAGATTCCATCAAACAATCGAGGGGTTGGCGGCGTAGGGTCATGCTGCGTGCACCCTACGCGCCAAACCTCACCAAACCCTTAACGCCGGGCGGGCACGGACGCCTCGTATCGCGTTAACCGGTTCTTTAGGGTCCGGGCCGCATAGTCCTCGGCGGCGGCGGCTTCGGGGATGGTGTCGCCCAGGCCGAAGAAGTCATGGGTGGTGCCAGGGAACATGCGGAAGCTGACGGGGATGCGCGCGGCCTGCAAGGTGGCGGCGAGGGTTTCGCCCTGGCTGCGCAGCGGGTCGATCTCGGCCACGATGATGGTGGTGGGCGGCAAGCCATCGAGGTCCTGGCGGGACAGCAGGTCGAGCCTTGGGTCCCTAAGCTCGCGGCCGCTGTTCACGTACTCGTCCTGCGCCCAGTTGACGGTGCGGCGGGTGAGCGGGCGGCTGTTGCCGGACTCCGTCATGCTGGGGCTGGACAGGGAGGTGCCGACCAGGGGCGTGATGAGCAACAGGTGGTCCGGCACGGCCACGCCGCGGTCGCGGGCCAGGAGCGCGGTGCTGAGGGCGAGGTTCGCGCCGGGTCCGGTGCCCGCGAGCACGACGCGGGTGGGGTCGGCGCCCCAGGACCGGGCGGTGGCGCGCGCCCACTGGTATGCCGCGAAGGCGTCGTCGTGCGCGGCGGGGAAGGGGGACTCGGGCGCCTTGCGGGTGGCGACGGTGACGACGGCCCAGCCGGTGCGGGCGCTGAGTTGGCGGGCGGTTTCGTCGGCGTGGTCCAGCCCGCCGGTGACCCAGGTGCCGCCGGGGAACAGGACGATAAGCGGCGTGTCCCGCGCGAGAGCGGGGCGGTACAGGCGGGCGGACAGCGGGCCTTCGGCGCCGCTGGCGGTGAGCGGGGTGACCTGCGGCACCTCCGTCGTTGGCGCCGGCAGGCCGTGCACGTTGGGGATGGCGCGCGCGGCGTCGGCCAGGATGGGGACCTGTCGTGCCCGGTCGGCGCTGAGGCTCGCGAGGGGCTGGGGGCGGAGGACCTGGTACTCGGACAGCACCTCGGTCATGGCGGGGCTGGGCTGGTACGGCGTGCTGCCCTGGGGCGGCGTCGTGCCGCAGGCGGCGAGGAGGGCCATGAGGGCGAGGGGCGAGAGGCGCGGCGGCATGGGGGAACCCTGGATCAGTGCCGGTGCAAGGTGCCGTGGACGCGGCGTACCGACAAGCACTTTGCTGCGTGGGGGCTAAATAGCTTGCGTGCGAGATACTGGTGCCCTAGCGATCCGCCATGGACCGGGTTGAGGATTGCATTTCGTTCCTGGTGAACAAGGCGGCGCAGTCGGTGTCGCGGCGGGCGCGCGACGGCTTGGCCGCGCATGGGGTGACGCCGACGCAGTTCGCGCTGCTGAAGGTGCTGTGGGAGCGGGACGGGCAGTGCGGCGCGGACGTGGGCGCGCGGCTCATGGTGGACAGCGCGACCATGACCGGGGTGCTGGACCGGCTGGAGGCGGCCGGGCTGGTGGAGCGGCAGGCGTGCGCGGGGGATCGGCGGGTGCAGCGGCTGCACGTGACCGGGCGCGGCCATGCGGTGCGGCCGGAGCTGGAGGCCGCGATGGAGCAGGTGAACGAGGACGTGGCGCGGGAGCTGGGCGGGGCCGCCCCGGCGGTGTGGTCGGCACTGCGCCGGCTGGGCGAAGCGCGGTGAGGCGTTGGATATGGGCGTTGTTGGCGTTGGCCGGGCCGGCACAGGCGCAGGGGTTTTATGAGGGCCGGGCCATCGTGACCGGCATGGACCAGCGCAGCCGCCCGGACGGGTTGCGCGCCGGGTTGGCGCAGGTGCTGGCGCGCGTGGCGGGGGACCCGGCGTTGCTCGATGACCCGCGCGTGGCGGCGCTGGACCCTGGGCCGACGCTGGTGGGTTTTGCCTATTTGGACCGCATGTCCGACTTGCCGCGGCAGGACGAACAGGGGTCGCGCGACCGTCCTTATGACTTGGTGGCGCAGTTCGACCCGGCCGCCATCGCGGCGGCGCTGCGCGGGTTGGGCCGGACGGTGTGGCCCGAGGCGGCACGGCCGGTGCTGACGGTTGCCGTTTCCGTGACGCCGCGGGTGGGCGACGCTTTCACCTTGGCGCCGGACACCGACGTGGACGAACGGCACCGAGCGGCGCTGCTGGTGGCGGGCGCGCGGTTCGGCATGGCGCTGCGGATTGATGCGGCACCGGCGCTGGACGCGCGGGCGCTGCGGGGTGCGCTGGCGTGGGAGGACGGCGGCTGGCGGGCGTCGTGGAGCATTTTGGCTTCGGGCCGCACCCAGGAATGGACGATCGCCGGCGTGGGGTTCGACGCGGCGTATCGCAACGGCGTCGGCGGCGCGGCGCGGGCGCTTTCGGCTGAGTGGGCGAAATAAGGGGCATCGGCATGGCACGCATTCATCCGGCTTGGCGCGTGGCGGCGGTCACGTTCGTGGTGCTGCTGGTGGCGGCCGGCATCCGGTCCGCGCCCGGGGTGCTGATCGTGCCCTTGGAAGGCGAGTTCGGCTGGTCGCGCGCCACGACGGGTTTCGCGGTGGCGGTGAACATCGTGCTGTATGGGCTGGCCGGGCCGTTCGCGGCGGCCATCATCGAGCGGTTCGGCCTGCGGCGCACCGTCGGGACCGCGCTCGCTATCATGGCGCTGGGCGTCGGCCTCACGCCGTTCATGACGCAGCCCTGGCATTTGGTGGCGCTGTGGGGCGTCGTGGTGGGGGGTGCCTCTGGCGTGACAGCGCTGGTGCTGGCGACCACGGTGGCGAGCCGCTGGTTCTCGGCCCGGCGCGGCCTGGTGGTGGGCCTGCTGACCGCCAGCACGGCGACGGGGCAGCTCGTGTTCCTGCCGCTGCTGGCGCACCTGGCCAGCACGGTGGGGTGGCGGGCCATCAGCCTGTTGCTGGCGTGCGTGGCGGCGGCGTTGATCTTGCCGGTGCTGGGGTTCATGCGGGACCGGCCGGTGGATTTGGGCATCCCGCCGTATGGCGGCACGGCGGTGGTGCCGCGCGTCCGGCCCACCGTGAACCCGGCCGTGCGCGCCATGCTGGCGTTGCGCGACGGGCTGCGGTCCGGGGATTTCTGGCTGCTGGGCGGCACGTTCTTCGTGTGCGGCGCCAGCACCAACGGGCTGATCGGCACGCATTTGATCCCGGCGTGCATCGACAACGGCATCCCCGAGGTGATGGCGGCCGGGCTGCTGGCGGCGATGGGGGTGTTCGACATGGTGGGCACCACGCTGTCCGGCTGGCTGTCGGACCGGTATGACAACCGGGTTTTATTGGCGTGGTACTATGGGTTCCGCGGATTGAGCCTGCTGTTCCTGCCGTTCGCCTTGGCGGGCGGGCTGTTCGGGCCGGCCGGTCCGACGCCGTTGCTGTTGGGCATCTTTGCGGTGTTCTACGGGCTGGACTGGATTGCGACGGTGCCGCCCACGGTGCGGCTGGCGGCGCGGTGTTTCGGCGAGGAGAACGCTCCGGTTATGTTCGGCTGGATCGCGTGCATGCACCAGTTGGGCGCGGGCATGGCGGCGTGGGGCGCCGGGCTGATCCGCGTGGAGGCCGGGACCTACGTGCCGGCGTTCCTGGCGGCGGGGGCGCTTTGTTTGGTGGCGAGCGTCATGGTGGCGTTCATTGGCGGGGACCGGCGTGCGGTGGCGGGGGCGCCGGTTCCTGGGGCGGCGGCTTAGCGCACCAGCCAGGCCGGGACGCTGGACAGCATAGGCTTGCCCAGGGTTCGGGCGATTGGGCTTGTGAGCGCCGGATACTTGCAACGAACGGCATTGCTGGTTGTGCGATGCTGGCGGGCACGCACTTCCGGGTGGGTGCGTGATGCGGATGATGCGCGTGAGCGTGAGCGTGAGCGTGAGGCGCAAGTGGGCGGACGGCCGTCATGCGATAGATGATCCGGTGCCTGCACAATCATAAGTTGCTGTCGCAAAAGTTCGTCAGCAGCTTGACAATTCCGAGTTGTTTATGGTGCGATACCGCAATGAGGCCTATGGCGGGCCGCTCGCGTCGATAGCCGGCCGCGTCAGCGCTGGCAGCAGGGTTATGGTCATGGGAGCGATTGCCGAGTACGCCAAGGCTGCAGCTGCCGTTGCAAAGGATGCAGCCGCCGTTGCAGCCGTTGTCGCCAAGGATGCAGCAGCCGTTGCAGCCGTTGCTGTTGGGCTTTCAGTGCTGGCCTGGGTGATTGGCGTTGGCATTATTAGGTTGTGGCGCGGCAAGCGGGCTCCATTCGGTCTTGCGCCCTTTGTGGCTGCGCCTGAGTTGGATGCCAGCATCGGACCTATTGTCCGCATGGCGCTCCTTATGGAGTTACGGCGGGCGTCCGCACTCTGGCATCAGCAGGTCCGTAAGCCACGGGATGGGAACGGGGGAAATGGCAGCGGGAACAAGGAACTGCTCAGGATCGAGATAGCGACCCGGGGGCAAGTTCGCGCGATGCCGAGCTCAAGCTTGTCGCTCGTTTCCACTCCTTGGTCGAGCGGCACGGCCAGCGACTACGAGAGCCTAAGGGGCAGATGGGACACATTGCCCGACGCTGCAGTCAGCCGCGTTTTGCCGCAATGGAGTGAGCCGAAGTCGTCTCTGCTTTCAAGCCATGTCTCGGCGCCCTCTTCCAAGTTCGAGAGCGACGCGATCGAGATTGGAAGCGCTGGCACGAAAATCGCCGTGCTGAAGTTGGCCAAAGCGCTGTGGAGGTGGAAACCGGACAAGTACGAACGCGAGGTTGAAGGATACATGGGGTGCCTCGACGGCCACCTGCGCGCGACCGCAGTGGTAAGGCCAAAAAGGTTCATTGTTCGCACGCGTTCCCGGCTGGGGGAGCGCATCGGTCGCGCGTGCCGCTGGCTGGGAAGGCTGGGGGTTCGGGCGTGTCGTCGGCTGGGGGAGCGTGTCGTTCGCGCGTGCATCTGGCTGGGGGAGCGCATGGATCGCGCGTGCCGCGGGCTTGGAGAGCGCATGGATCGGGCGTGTTCCTGGTTCGAAGGGCCGGTGGTCCGGGCCTGCCGCTGGCTGGGGACGCGCATGAACTGGGCGTGCGTCTGGTTGGAGGGGCCGGTGGTCCGGGCCTGCCGCTGGCTGGGGGAGCGCATGGATCGCGCGTGTTCCTGGTTGGAAGGGCCGGTGGTCCGGGCCTGTCGCTGGCTAGGGGAGCGCATGGACTGGGCGTGCATCTGGTTGGAGGGGCCGGTGCATCGGGCCTGCCGCTGGCTCGCGGGGCACATCGTTCACGCGCCTCGCTGGCTGAAGGGGCGCCTAGTTCGTGCGCGTCGCTGGCTGGAGGGGCGCATAGTCCGCGTGCCTCGCTGGCTGGGTTTACTCAGGCCGCAGGGGGTTATGGGCCACCATGGCATCAAGGCCTGGGAGACGCGGGAACATGAGTGCGCGGCAAGGCTGGTGCATCCGGTGAGCGTCGCGGAACGAACGGGGGGACCGGGCGGGGCGGCGAGGGCGGCTGGACCCGATAATGCCGGGAAGGCCACGTCGGCCGACGTTGTTGAGAGGGCCGCCGAGCTTGGAGTCGAGCTGGCCTACAGGATACTGGCTGGCGGGACGGACGCTGGCTGGCAGGCGGACAAGCATTACGTCGCCGCCGTGGCGTGCTACAACCTTGGCGTAAGCAACGGCAAGAGCGAGCCACTGCGCCAAACTCTTGAACGCGTGAAGGAAATACGCAGGATCAGCCCAGGTTACGAACGCCTGCCGAACCTGATGATCGCAGTCTCCGACGAGCTGCTCAAGTTGCAGGACATCGAAGGCGCAGAGCAGGCGCTGCTTGCCGTGACGTCCGACTACGACGCGCCCGGCAACACAGGTGCGGCAAGAACGCGGGTATGGGAGCGATCTGAGCGTGAGCGGATATACGAAAGCGAACGGATAGAGATTTTTTCGCGTCTAAGTTCGATTTACATCCGAAAAGGCAACCGCAAGGCAGCCAACTCAGCGCTGAAGCAATCCGAAGGTCTGGTGGAACGCAGTCCGAACAAAGCGGATTATAATGATTACGTGAGGCAAGTAATAAGCCCAATTTCGGCTGCGCTCATGGCCTTGCCGAACGAAGACAGTGGTGAGACAGAAGATAACGACAGAATAAAAGCACAGAAAATTGTTGAGAGTTTGGTAACGGATATATACTCTGAAACTTCAAAGCCTATTTTCATCATACAGAAAAACAACGATAGTGAAATTAAACAAGGTCTGCGTGATATTGAAATTGCTGATCAGTTAGCAAAAATACACTTCAATGCAGATGCACTCGCAAGATACTTGAGTGCAGAGAGCACGCTTGGAAAGTTCGACCAGTTCAAAAATAATATGAGGTATATCCACTGGCGTCGTGGTGTTATGCATCAATTCACTTATCTTGAGGGTCGTCGCAAGGCCGAGGCTTCAGCCTTGGAATTTAGAAAGATTTGGAGGAAGTTGAGTGTGCATTTCGAACTGAAAGATAGCAGTGCAAAGAAAAAATTCGACGAGCTGTTTGAACAAGCGCCAAACTGGTTGCGTAACACAAAGGATTGGAGGAGAGAGTCCATACAAATAACGAAGATCGACGAGCACCGTAAAAAGGAACAACTAGCTCGCCTTAATGGACAGCGAGATCGCCTTATTAGAAGCTTTGATGAATGTGCTCTAATTATAGCGCCAGCCAAAGAGGAAGAAAAAGACAAAGCAGAACAAGAAACAAAGACGTCGGAGTCTGTCGAGTGGTTAACTCAAGCAAGAACCTGCCTCGAAGCATTCTTGGAAGAATCTAATCAGGCCAAGACGGGTTTCAGTGATGCAGAGGACGCTTTCAGAGAAGCTACAATAGAAGCTGAAAGAATAGATCTGCTGCCTGGCCGGCGGCGCAAAAGAGTATTCGATTTATTTAACAAAAATAACAGAATCAGCGAAGAAAAACAAGAGAGCGATAAGTGGTACGTAGTCGAAGCATGGAATGATTTGGGGGTATTGCTTTCTGCAACAGATCGCCTTCCCGATGCTAAAGAAGAACTCAATAAGGCATCACGCAAGGTAGCGACGGAGTGGGATATACAGCATAACCTCGCCTTAGTGGAAAACAAGATTCTTGAAACGTATGGCGCTAAGCGGACCGCCGATGCACCGAAACAGGCTAGTGACAACAAGAGCCCAACCACCTTTGGCAAGGTTGTCGGACTTTACCATGACGCCATAACGCTCGCGCCCGCCGAAGCGCTCCCAAGGATCAACCTGGCTCAGCTTCTTGAACGCACCGGCAAGCACGAGGCTGCCCGGTTGCATTTTGCCGCTGCCCAGGCAAACGCCGCCGCGAGACGCGGCGTCGATGCGCTGCACGACTTAAAGCAGTGCATCTACGGCCAGGCCCGCGTTCTCGAAAGGCTTGGGCGCTTTAAGGAGGCGGCGGACATCTTGGAGGCGCATCATACCGTTGAACCGGAAAACGCGGGCATCGAACTTTACCTGGGACTACTGAAACTTAGGCAGGGCATGGTCACTGACGGAGACGGCCATGAGCAGGCGCTCATTCACGTCCGGCGTTCACGCGACGTCGCCGCGAGCAGCAAGACGAGCCACGACGATGAACTGATCGAGCGTCTGGCTGATGAAAATGAAGGGTTCATCTATCGCTGCATGGGCTTGCCCCGGATAGCTCGATCATACTTCGAGCGTTGCAAAGACGAGAGCGCCTATGCGTGCGCAAGCCTGTCGTTCATGGCCTATGAGGCTGAAAAGCTGGACGATGAGAAGAAGTATAGAACGCAAGCCTCGAAGCTGAGAGATGAGAAAAAGAGTGCGAACTTAAACACGGGCGGCAACCAGAACAAAAACGCGTGCGCCGAGAACTACATTGAAGCGTGCTTCAATACCTTGATTGGAGACACTGACAAGGCTTTCGAGTCTCTTGAGAAAGCGCTGATCTGGCAGCCCGGAATACGGGAGTGGTGCCGGGTGGACCCTGATTTCAAGCGCATCGCTCATACCAAGCGCTTCCAGGAGTTGCTCGGGCCAAAAAGAAAACCGGCCAAGGAGAACGGCGAGCTCGCAGTCCCGCCCTCACCGCACCAGCCAGGCCACAACGGCGCCCAGGAAGGAGAAGCCCGCTAATATCAGAATGGCGCGCAACGCGCCGCCCTGTAGCGTGGGGCCGAGCACGGTGCGTAGGACATTGTCGCTGGGATTGTTGTTGGCCATCGGGAATTCCTTCTGCGAACGCTGGATACAGGCCGCCGCGCCGGTTGTGAAGCGCAGCGCCCATGCAGCATTAACGCTTTAGCAAGCTATCCCTTGTAGGTTTAGCTGGACCAAGGTGATACACAAAGCCAGGTTCGGAACACGGGGTGCGACAACCGGCCATGCGGATCGCGGCGCTGACGATGGTTTACAACGAGCCGCTGTGGGCCAAGGCGTGGGCGCGGCACTATGCGGCGGAGCTGGGGGCGGAGCATTGCGTGATGCTCGACCATGGCTCCGACGACGGCAGCACGGCGGCGGACCGGTTGGGCGCGCCGGTGCGGGTGGAGCGGCTGCACCGGTCGCCGTTGGATGAGGAGTGGCGGCTGCGGGTGGTGACGGCGCGGGTGCGGGGGTTGCTGCGCGAGTACGACGCGGTGTTCCACTCGGACGTGGACGAGCTGCTGGTCGCGGACCCGGCGCGCTATGCCGGCCTGCGCGCGTTGGCGGAGGGCACAACCGCGCCGGTGCTGACGGCGGTGGGGCTGGACGTGCAGCACATGCCGGACGAGGCGGCGCTGGACCCTGGGCGGCCGGTGGGCGCGCAGCGGAGCTGGGTGCGGTTTTCGGCGGCGATGTGCAAGCCGGCGCTGGTGCGCCATCCCGTCGCGTGGTGCCCGGGGTTCCACAGCAGCGACGCGGACTTGATTTTCGATGGGTTGTACCTGTTGCATATGCGCTATGCGGATTTGGACGCCGGGCTGCTGCGGCTGGCGCGGACGCGGGGCCAGGCGTTCGCCGGGCCGGAGGTGGCGGTGCACCAGCGGGTGACGGACACGGAGTTTGCGGCGATGATGCGCGCCATCGCCGGCCTGCCGCGGGGGACAGGCGAGCTTGACCCGGCCGCTGCGCCGTTGGCGCCCTGGCTCGACCGGCTGCGGCAGTCGCGCGCGGCGCGGGAGACGGAGCGGTTCAAGCTGGACTTGGCGCTGTCCGGCAACGAGCTTTGGCAGGCTGGCCGGCTGTTGCGGGCGGTGCGCGGCTAGGCGCGAGGGCAATGCCGCACCATGTCATGACGCACGACGTATGGGGATTGGGGATGACGGAGCGCAATACTCGGGCACGGGCGGTGGCGATCGCGTTGCGGCGGCAACGGCCGGACCCCGCGCCGTGGTGGATGTGGGCGGTGCTGGCGGTGGGCTTGTCGTTGGCGGCGGCGTCGTCGGCACGGGCGCAGCCGGCGGTGCCGGGGACCGGGCCGGGCGCGCAGCCCATCCCGGAGGTGGTGCGGCCCGGCGCGCCGACCTTGCCGCCGGGCGCAGGCGGGGACACCGGCCTGACGCAGCCCAGGAGCGAGACGCCGTCCGTGCCGGGCACCGGCGATGCGGCGCGGCCGGTGCCGGACGCGGGCGTGGTCGCGCCGGTGCCGCGCGGGACGATCACGCCGCCGGCGGGCGCGGGCGGCGACACTCCGGTGATCCGGCCGCCATCGGCCAGCACGATGCCGGTGATCCGGCCGCCGGGCAGCCCGGGCGGCAATCCGGACGTGGTGCCGAAGTAGGGCCGCGTCAGCGCGCCGGCGCAGCCAGGGCAAACGTGCAACGGGGGGTCACGTACTCCCCGGTCGCGGCCTCGCGCGTCCACTTGGCATTAAGCCGGGTCGTATAGGGCTGGCGGTCCGCGCCCCGGACGGTGCGCTCCGCGGTGATGGCGCCGTCGGCGGTGGCGGTGCCCTTGAGGGTCCATGTGCCCTCGTCCGGGTTGAACACCACCGCGCCGTCACGCAGCACCAGGGTCGCTTGGCTGGCGCGGCAGGCGGCGGAGGGTGCTGCGGGCGTCAGCGTGCCGATGAAGCGCATCGACGGCGTGGCCGGGGTGGCGCAGGCGGAAAGCAGCAGCAGCGGGAGCATCGGGCGCATCGCGGCGGCATAGCGCGGGCGTGCCGGGCCGGCCAGCGTTAACGTTCGTGCAAGCTTTGCGCGGTATCCCTCATGCAGGCAGTGAACAAGGAACGTCATGCGACAGGGTGCGTTGGCTGGTGGAAGCGGCCGCAAGCGGGCCGGGCGCTAACGGGGGGCTGGGATGCGGGTGCACCATCTGAACTGCGGGGCGATGCAGCCGTTGGGCGGCGTGCTGTTCGACGGGGTGACGCGCGGCCTCGGCCCGGCGACGCTGGCGTGCCACTGCCTGCTGCTGGAAAGCGCGTCCGGGCTGGTGCTGGTGGACACAGGCGTGGTGGGACAGGACGCGCGGCAGTCCCGGGAGGCGCACCATCCGGCGTTCCTGGCGGTGGACAACCCGCGGCTCGACCCGGCCGAAAGCGCCGCGGCGCAAGTGCGGGCGCTGGGGTTCCGCACCGAGGACGTGCGGCACGTCGTCATGACGCACCTGGACTTCGACCATGCCGCCGGGCTGGTGGATTTTCCTGGCGCGACGGTCCACCTGTCGGTCCAGGAGGCGGCGGCGGCGCGGCGGCCGGACGGGGCGAAGGCGCGCGCCCGCTACCGGCCGAAGCAGTGGGGCGCCATGGAGCGGTGGAAGGCCTGGGACTTCGACCGAACCTGGTTCGGACTGCCGGCAGTCGAGGCTTTGGGGGCGGAGCTGTTGCTGGTGAGCCTGCCGGGGCACACGCCGGGCCACTGCGGGGTGGCGGTGCGGGACGGCGGCCGGTGGCTGCTGCACGCGGGGGACGCGGTGTTCTTCCGGCGGGAACTGGATGCCGCGCCATCGATGCCGACGGGCGCGCGGGGCTACCAATGGTTCATGGAGACCAGCCAGCGCGACCGGCGGCGCTCGGTGCGGGCATTGCGGGGGCTGGTGGCGGAGCACGGGGACGACGTGCGGGTGGTGTGCACGCACGACCCGCTGCTGGTGGACGCAGGGGTTTGATGGTGCGGTTGATAATGCCCGCGTTGCTCGCGGCGCTGCTGGCGGCGCCGGTTTCCGCGCGGGCGCAAACCATCCCGGTCCCGAGCGACACCCGGGCCAGCTACACCGTGCTGCAACTGACGCCGCGGCCGGACGGGCTGGTGGAGCTGCTGAACCAGCGGGTCGGCCCGTCCGGCACCAGCTTCGCGCGCCGCGAGGTGGACTGCCGCAACAACCAGTTCCGTTTCCTGGGCGACGGCGAGACGTTGGAGCAGGCCCAGCGCCCGTTGAAGGTGCCGCAGGTCAGCCAGCGGTTGATTAAGGACACGGTGCAGTGGGACGTGTTCCGCTTCGTGTGCGATGGCGGTGCGCCGCGGTGACGCGGCGGGCCGCGTTTAGGCGGGAGTACTGGGCGTAGGAAAAAATGCAAAAGCTATACTTTCCACAATCAAACAAGTAAGTGCACTATGAGCAGCCTTGTTCATTTGAGCTTGTCATATGGCGAGGTTGCCGGGTCAAGTAACACTGACTTTGGCTTGGCTCCTGGCTTTTCAAGGAAAGAGCGAGAGAGGAGTTTACTTGGTATTGTGCGCTTATGTGGATGATAGCGGTCGAGGAAATAAGCCCGTCTTCGTTTTAGCAGGACTTCTTGCTGATACCGCTTCCTGGGCCAGGTTTTCCGACGATTGAGATGAAGAACTAAAGAAAGAGCCGTTCAAAAGATACAGCAAAATGCAAGAGTATATGCGGCTTGATATATGGGATGATCCGACATCGCCGCAAAGGTTAGCAAAGCTTTATGCACTTCAAAGCATTATGAACAAACACGTAGAATGCGGATTTTCAATTTCGTTTCTCAGTGGCGATTACAGGGAAATCTTCAAAGAGGCAGTTCCAAAACTCTGGCGTTCGGAATATCACTTTGCTGTTAGAGCTTTCATTTCTGAACTTCTTAATCACGAATACGAAAGCGGGCGAACGAGTAAGATCGACTTCATTTTCGATGAGCAGACTAACGAGAGCGCCGCTGTTGAGATTTCATGGAAGCGTCTAAAGCAAGGCGGTGCCTCGAGTAGATTTAGGAGAAGGATGGGATCTATCACTTACGGGTCCGACCAACACCTTAGGCCCCTTCAAGCTGCAGATATGATGGCTTGGCTATCTAGAAGGATGTCTGCTGACATGCTTGGGGATGCCGGACAACTCTGGCCTGAAAACGCAGGTGAGCCACTTTACGATGCCAGAATTCTTAACATGGGGAACCCGAAAATGGTTCTGGAGGCGATCCAGGCAGGGGACGGAACCCCCGCAGACGCGCATGCCATGGCTCTTAGGTTGTCCTCTAAAGCTTGGCACGCAGGGCGCGGCCTAAACATACCCATGAGAAACAGGTTTATCGATCGCGAGCAGCTGGAGATGCACCGAAACCGCTTAGTGGCAGCGGGTGAGCTTGTGCTCAAGCCAGATACACCGCGCCTAACTAGGCGCCAGCGCAAGCAATTATCTCAAAATCAATGATTGTTTCCGAACTGTTTAGAGATAGTACAGGCAAATGCTCTCTCAGATTTTTAGCCGTTTCTCTCAAAGTAATCCTTGGTATCCGCCCCAAGTAAGACTATGCCTTCCAGTAGCGTGTAGGGTCGTGGTGCGCGCCAATACGCCGTTCCAACCCTGGTTACAACGATAGTAACGAACGCGCGCTGTCCAGTACAGCGCCGGGTTCTGCACGCTGAATATGCAAGTCACGGAGGCCCCATGCCGACGCCGCTGGAAGTGCTGCTGCGCGTGATGAACCGGAAATGGACGGAGGGGGACGAGGACGGGGCGGTGCAGTTGGCCAAGGCCGCCGCGCCGTATGTCCACCCGCGGGCGGCGGCGCGGGGGTCAGTGGATTTGGCGGAAGTGGGGGACGATGAGCTGGAACGGATGCACGGCGGCGACGGAGCGGGCGCTGCGGAGGGACCTCCGGACTAGCTTCGCGCGCTGGGCCGGGTTCGCGTTGGCGCCGCTGGGCCAGGCGCCGGCGCGGCACCACCGGCTGATGATCCAGGAGCTTGAGGCGGTGGCGCGCGGGGATTGCGACCGGCTGATGCTGCTGATGCCGCCTGGTTCGGCCAAAAGCACCTACGCCAGCCTGCTGTTCCCGCCGTGGTTCATGGCCCGGCAACCTGGCGCGCAAGTCATCGCCGTGAGCCATACGGCGGCGCTCGCGGAGGCGTTCGGGCGCGGGGTGCGCGGGGCCGTCACGCAGCACGGCGCGCGGCTGGGCGTGCGGCTGGACGGCGCAAGCCGGGCGGCGGGGCGGTTCGGGACATCGGGCGGCGGCGGCTATTACGCGACCGGGGTGCGCGGGCCGGTGACCGGGCGCCGGGCGGATTTGCTGCTGATCGACGACCCGGTGAAGTCCCAGGCGGAGGCCGACAGCGCGCCCCTGCGGGACCGGGCGTGGGACTGGTATCGCTCGGACCTGGTGACGCGACTGCGTCCCGGCGGGCGGATCGTGCTGGTGATGACGCGCTGGCACCCGGACGACCTCGGCGGACGGCTGCTGGAGGCGGCCGAGCTGGGCGGGGAGCCGTGGCGCGTGGTGCGCCTGCCGGCGCTGGCGGAGGGCGCCGACGCGCTGGGCCGCGCCCCCGGCGAGGCGCTGTGGCCGGAGTGGGAGGGCGTGGCCGCGCTGGAACGGAAGCGCCTGGCGGTCGGCGAGCGGGCGTTCGAGGCGCTGTTCCAGCAAAACCCGCGCGTGCCCGGCGGACGGCTGTTCCAGGTCGGGCGCATGGCAGTGGCGGACCAGCCGGCGGAGGGCGTGAGCGTGCGGGCCTGGGATTTGGCCGCGAGCGCCGGCGGCGACTGGACCGCCGGCGTGCGCCTGGCGCGCGGCGACGCGGGCGCGTGGCAGGTGCGCGACGTGGTGCGGCTGCGCGGCGGCCCGGAGGACGTGGTGCAGGCCATCCTGCGCACCGCCGAGCGGGACGGCGCCGGCGTCGCCATCGGCTTGCCGCAGGACCCCGGGCAGGCCGGGCGCAGCCAGGTCGCGTTCCTGACGCGGGCGCTGGCGGGCTGGCGGGTCATCAGCGGGCCGGAAAGCGGGGCCAAGGCGACGCGGGCCATGCCGGTCGCGAGCCAGGCGAACGCGGGCAACGTCAGCGTGTTGCGCGCCCCGTGGAACCGAGCTTTCCTGGAGGAGTTGCAGGACTTCCCGGGCGGCGCGAAGGACGACCAGGTGGACGCCCTGGCGCGGGCGTTCGGGATGCTGCTGGAGGCGCGGACGCCGGCGCAGGTGCGGCGGATGGACTGGGGGTTGCGGTGAATGCGGCGTCGGGCGTTGCTGCTGGGCGTGCTGGCGGCGGGGTGCGCGGGGGATGGCCCGGGCGTCGCCGCGGACATTGAGGCGGCGGCGGACACGGAGCTGCGGCGGCGTCCCGCGTTCTACGTGAACGGCGAGGCGCGGGGCTGGCTGGTGCGGCGCGATGGCCATGAGGCCGGGCTGCTGTGGGGCACCTGGCATGTGGCATACGACGACGCCACGGTGATGCCGCGCGCCGTGCGGGCGCGGTTCAACGCCAGCGCCAGCCTTACGGTCGAGCGGCTGCTGTCGCGCTCGCAGTACGCGGCGCTGCGCGGCGCGCAGGAGGGCGCAGTGCGGCGTCCGGACCCGTCGGCGCTGTCCCGGCTGGGCGCGGAAACCTTGGCGGCGCTGGCGGAGGCCGGGGTGGACGCGGGCGACGCCGGGCTGAGCCTGCTGGGCTTGGCGGAGGCGGTCAGCGCCAACGCCATGACGGAGCCGGCGCCCATGCTGCCGCACACGGGCATCGTGGACGCCAACCTGGTCGGGTTCGCGCAGAGCATCGGCGTCCCGGTGCGGGCGCTGGAGGCCGAGGACGGCTACGTTGACCCTTTATATCAAGAGCCGAACGGCCCGGCCGCGGCGGCTCTGCTGCGCCAGGTGCTGCGTCAGGGCCAGGACGCGCGGGCGTTCCGTCGCGCGCTGCGCTCGTTGTACGCGGCCGGCCGGGTGGACCGCGTGCTGGCCGCGACGGTGGGCTGGCGGGCGGAACCGGCGGACCTGGCGCGCGACGACGCGGCGCGCGACGGCCTGTTGACCCGGCGCAACCTCGCCTGGCTGCCGGGGCTGGAGCGGACGTTGCGGGAGGACGGGTTCCACTTCGTGGCGTTCGGCGCCGGGCACTTGATGGGGGATGACGGGGTGGTGGCGCTGTTGCGCGGGCGCGGGTGGGACGTGGCGGCGTGCGTGGCGGATCGGTGCGGGTTGCCAGCGTGATGGCTTTGGGGGTGATGGGGCTTTGCTCCTGAAGCACTGTTGCCTGTATGCACGGTTTGAAGTGAACAGTTATTCTGAGCGACGCTGACGCCCTGACGTCTGCTGGCTTATGGCGGAGATGCAAAGCGAAGCAGGCTGTCGCCAAGATTATGGTGGATGATCGTGAGAATTGCCGCGAGGCATGGGTTGCGGCAGGGTTCGGCGTGGAGTTTGCCTTGAAGGCGTTAATTCTCAAGCGTGAGAGATTGAACGCGTGGCCTTCGCTGGAGCATCGCCCAGACCTCCATATCCATAACCTCAAAAAGCTGTTCAAGATCGCGGGGCTTGATCCGAACGCCGCTCCGACAGACGTGAAGCCAGCGATCCGGCAGGTTTTGGATTGGAACCGGAATCACGACTATGTGGCCAGGCCGATGCCGCGTAAGGTGGCCCGGTCGATGGTTGAGGCGGCGTTCGGGCCTTCGGGGGTGGTGGAGTGGTTGAAGTCTCTTTGACCTTGGACCCAAAGATCAGCGCCGCCGCCGAACGCGCGCTTGACAGCCGGCGCATGCAAGCCGGCAAGGAGTATCTGGACGCGCTGCATCGGCTGGGCCTTGAGCCGGATGTGTTTTGCTGGATTTACGACGCAGTCGAGGACGGGATTGAACTTGCCATTGTTACGTCCATCGCAGAGCGTATTGGCAGCCTGGACATCTACAAGCTCTTGTTCCGTGCTTATGAGGCTGCGGCGACGCCACGCGACATAGACCCGTTTATTGTATCCATCTATGGTCCCAACTCGTTCTATGGTGCCATGCTGCGCGAGCACATTCGCACTCTGGCGGCAGACGGAGCGTTCTCCGATCCTGGAAACGCCACGCGGTTCACGACAGTCATGGAAAACTCGGCCGAGCTTAAAGTCATGCTTGCCCGAGGTGTGTATGCGAGGGGAGACACTCGCAGGTCAGCAGCCCAAGATTTGAAGAGATGGAGCCGTTTTAAGCAGAACGTGGAAGCGCTGGCTGCGTGAAGGCGGCTTTCTCAAAGTATTGACAATCGAGGCGCCTGGCCGTGCGGCCAGTGGTCCTTTCCAACCCGCGACGCCGGATGCGCCAGCGCCGCACCCGTAGCGGCTCGGCGCAGTGCCCTTATCTGGCATCCGGCGACAGTATGGTCGTGTGCGGCGCGTGCGCGCGACCACTGTGGGTTGCTGGCATTACGGTACGGCCGGCAGGCTGTTTCGGAACCACTTTCAGGCAGATGGATTGATGGCGTCACGCCGGGATTACAAGGCTGCACTAAGCAATCTCCACAGGCTCCGACGAGTTGGGCCGGGCACCATGCCGCTGTTCAAGCAGCTACATCAGTGGATTCAATCTCTTGACGTGCATCATAGCGATGACCGAGAGGCAACGTTGATTGCGTTTACCTTCCTGGAACAGTCTCTTGAGATTCTGCTGTTGCAGCATTGGAGTCTGGTGGGGTCAGAACGAGGTTCGAAGCTATTTAATTCGGCTGGTGAGCGGGATGCGGTGCTAGGTTCTGCATATTCTCGGGCCCTAATGGCAGAGTGTTTGGGATTGATAAGCAATAATACCTTCAAAGACGTACAAACTGTAAACTTTATTAGGAACACATTTGCCCACTCAGGACACTCGATTAATTACGGTAATGATGATATTGAGACTTTATCCCACCTGAATACGATGGGCCAGTTTGGAGAAAGACACACAATAACGCTTGAGAATGGGTCTGCTCTGTTCAATCTTAATCTGAGTACTGCCAGGTCGCGTATTTTCTCCTTTATTCTGTTCTTTTCTCTTTACTGCACAGTCTCCCCTGCTGACGACGGTGAAAAGCCGTTTAAGTCTGTGTTCTCTTAAGATAGCCCTAGCCAACGCGCCGGGCACTTCCCCGTGGTCGCAAGCGGCAACCAAGGCGGCAGCAGCGGCAGAGTGCTCAGGAGGACGCCGCCGCGGATGGAGGTTGCCCGAACCCGAACACACCAAAGAAGCTGGCGCGATGCGCAGCCAGCCACGCCGGCGCGGCATGGCCCAGCGTGCCGGTGATCACCGACCGGTCAAGCGTCGCGATCTTGTCGAAACGCACGACGGACGGCACCTTGAGGCCGGTGTCGGCAGTGGCGGCAATGGGCGCGGTGCCAGGCCCGGCACGCGGCACGGACGTGATGAAGCATACCACAGGGTCCGAACGCCCATCGTTGTCACGCGACACCACCCGGGCCGGACGGCGCTTGTCGCCCGACAGATCGGTGAACGGGAACCGCGCCAGGACGATGCTGCCGAACGCGCACGCCTACCAGCCCGGCCTCATCAAGTCGGCGTCAGTATAAAGGTCAGGCTCCTCAGCCAGCCAGTCGAACGCGCCGCCGGCCTGCGCCAAGGCCGCCATGGGCAAATCCGCGTCACCGATTACCTCCACCAGCACATGCACCCGCGTGCCGGCGGCGATGCCGCGGCGGACCAGTTCGGCCGAGACCTGTCCGGCCTCGGCGTCAAGCGCGATCTTCTGCATCAAGCCGTCTCCCTCTCAACACCCAACCTACTCCGGCCAAGCCGCTCCTGTCCGCCCTGATGTGCGCAACAGGCGATGCGCGACGTTCGTAAGAAAACAATCCTTGCCCCGCAACCCCACAAAGTCCATGCCATCCCGATAGAATGCCGGGGGGCGCATGTTCCAAACCATCTGCGACACGATACCGCGCGACCCGGACGCCTCCGCCCGAGCGCGCCGGCTGGAACTGATGGGGCAGGTGCTGGACGGCACCCTGTATGACGCCCTGCCGCACGAGTTCCATGAGGAACGCTCGGCGTCCGGCGAGTACATCCCGCTGCGGCGCAGGCGCCCGTCGGTGCGGTACGCCCTGGCGCGCGTGGTGGTGGAGGACAGCGTGGCGCTGCTGTTCAGCGCCGGGCACTTCCCGGTGGTCGCCAGCGATAACGAGGCGGTGCGGGACGCCCTGTTGGCGCTGGGGCGGGAGTGCCGGTTGAACCGGGTGATGACCGACGCGGCCATCCGCGGCAGCGTCGGCTCGGTCGCCATCCTGATGCGCGTGCTGCAAGGCCGGGTGTTCCTGGACGTGCTGGACACGGCCTGGCTGGTCCCGGCGTGGGAGCCGGACGCGCCGGACGTGCTGGCGCGCGTGGTGGAGCGCTACAAGGTGCCGGGCGCCGAACTCGCGGCGGCGGGCTACGCCGTTGCGGACCCGGCCGCCGCGTACTGGTTCCAGCGGGAATGGGACACCGAGCACGAAACCTGGTTCCATCCGCACGCCGTGGGCGCGTCGGATGCGCCGCAGCGGGACCGGGGGCGCAGCGTGCGGCACGGCCTGGGGTTCGTGCCGGTGGCGTGGATACGCAACCTGCCCGGCGGCATCGCCCCCGACGGCGCATGCACGTTCCGCGCGGCGGTCGAGACCGGGATCGAGATCGACTACCAGCTCAGCCAAGCCGGGCGGGGCCTCAAGTACTCGAGCGACCCTACGCTGCTCATCAAGGAACCCGCCGGCATCGAGGGCGAGCTGGTGCGCGGCGCGGGCAACGCCCTGGTGGTGGGGGAAAAGGGCGACGCGCGCCTGCTGGAGATCGGCGGCACAGCCGCTGCGGCGGTGCTGGACTACGTGCGGACGCTGCGGGAGCTGGCGCTGGAGGGCGTGCACGGCAACCGCGCGGACGCGAGCCGGCTGACCGCGCAGTCCGGCCGGGCGATGGAGATGATGAACCAGGGCCTGGTGTGGCTCGCGGACCAACTGCGCGTCAGTTACGGCGAGGGGCTGCTGCAACTGTGCCGGATGATGCTGCGGGCCGGCGCGCGCTATCCGCTGCGGGTGGGCGGCGCGCTGGTCGGGCCGCTGGATGCCGAGGCCGGGCTGAGCCTGGTGTGGCCGCCCTGGTACCCCGCCACCAGCGAGGACCGGGCGCGGGACGCGGGCACGGTCATTGCACTGGTGGAGGCCGGGCGCATGAGCGAGGCGACGGCGCTGCGATTGTTGGCGGCGGACTGGGGTTTCGACCCGGCTGCCGAGGCTAAACGCTTGGAAGGGAACGCGAAATGAGCAACGAGAACGAGATTGAAGTCGAAGCCGAGGTGCCGGCGGAGGTGCTGGCGTTGCGTGCGCGCCTGGTGCAGGCCGAGTTGCGCACGGAGGCGGTGCGGGCGGGCATCGTGGACCTGGACGGGGTGAAGCTGCTGGACGCGACCGGGCTGTCGTTGAACGCGGCCGGGGAGCTGGAGGGCGGGCCTGCGTTGATCGCCGGGCTGCGGGCCTCGAAGCCGTGGCTGTTCGGCCGCAGCAGCAGCAGCGCGTCGGTGGCGCCGCGGGCCACGCCGCCCAAGCCGCGCCTGGCGACGGAGATGAGCCTGGAGGAGTGGCGGGCCGCGCGGGCGGAGTTGTTGCGCCGGGGCCGCGTCATCTAAACCATTCCTTAACCTTCCGGGCGCATCCTGACACCAGGAAGCAGCGGTCTGCGGTTATGGACGGTGGGATGGCAACAAAGGTCGGGCAGCGTCTGGAGGCGTGGGACAAGGCGGCGGACTTGCAGGCGCAAGTGCGCCTGCGGGACCGCGCGCTGGACAAGCTGCGCCAGGGCCTGTGCGTGTTCGACGGGCAACGGCGGCTGCTGCTGTTCAACAAGCGTTACGCGGAGATGTACAGCCTGCGGCCGGAGGACCTGTGGGTCGGCATGACGCTCACGCAGGTCACGGATTTGCGGGACGCGGCGGGCACCGGGCCAGACATGCTGATGGAGGAGTACTTGGCCTGGCGGAACCGCATCCAGGTCACGGTTGGCATGACCGAGACCGTCGTCACGCTGCGCAACGGCGACGTGCACGAAATCCATCATGAGCCGACGCCGGACGGCGGCTGGGTGGCGACGTTCGACGACATCACCGAGCGGCGCCGGAGCGAGCGGCGCATCCAGCACATGGCGCACCACGACGCGCTGACTGGCTTGCCGAACCGGGCGCTGTTCGCGGAGCGGCTGGCCCGCATGGTGGAGCGTCTGGGCCGGGCCGACCCGCTGGTGGCGGTGCTGTGCCTGGACCTCGACCGGTTCAAGGAGGTGAACGACATGCTCGGGCACCCGGCCGGGGACCTGCTGCTGCGGCAGGTGTCGGAGCGGATGCGCCACGAGGTGCGGCAGGCGGACACGCTGGCGCGGCTGGGCGGGGACGAGTTCGCGGTGATATTGCACGCGCTGACGGCGCCCGCGGAGGCCGCCAAGTTCGCGGACCGCATCATCGCCGCGCTGTCGGCGCCGTTCGACCTTGAGGTGCAAACGGTGACGATCGGCGTCAGCATCGGCATCGCGCTGTGTTCCGGCGGCGAGCGGCGGCTGGACCCGGACCACGTGCTGCGCTGCGCGGACACGGCGCTGTACCGGGCCAAGGCGGAGGGGCGGAACGGCTACCGGTTCTTCCAGCCCGGCATGGACCGGCGGCTGCAACAGCGCCGCTCCGTGGAACGCGACCTGCGGCAGGCGCTGGCGACGGGCCAGTTCACGCTGCACTACCAGCCGCAATTCGACCTCGTGACCCGGCGCATGACCGGCGTCGAGGCGCTGCTGCGCTGGCCGCACCCGGAGCGCGGCATGGTCCCGCCGACTGAGTTCATCCCGGTGTGCGAGGAAACCGGGCTGATCGTGCCGGTGGGCGCGTGGGCGCTGCGGACCGCGTGCGCGCAGGCGGCGCAGTGGCCCGGCATCAGGCTCGCGGTGAACCTGTCGCCGGTGCAGGTGCGCGGCAACGGGTTGGTGGACCTGGTGGCGGAGGTGCTGCGGGACACCGGCCTGGCGCCGGGCCTGCTGGACCTGGAAATCACCGAGGGCCTGCTATTGCAGGACACGGAGCAGGTGCTGGAGACGCTGCGTGGGATCCGCGCGCTGGGCGTGGGGATCGTGCTGGACGATTTCGGGACGGGGTATTCGAGCCTCAGCTACTTGCGGCGGTTCCCGTTCGACAAGCTGAAGATCGACCGCGGGTTCGTGGCGAACGTCACGGACGACGTGGGCGACGCGGCCATCGTGCAGGCGGTGGCGACGCTGGGCCGCGCGCTCGGGATGCGGGTGAACGCGGAGGGGATCGAGACGCCGGGGCAGCTTGCGCGCTTGCAGGCGCTGGGGTGCGACGAGGGCCAGGGCTACTTGCTGGGCCGGCCGGCGGCGGCGGCGGATTTGGATGTGACGGAGCGCCTGGGTTTGCTGGGGTAGGGCGTGTTGCGGACCTGGCGTGCGGTTGTGATTGCTTGAGCGGCGAACGGTCGCCTATCGACCCACCGCGGATGTCCCGCGCTTTGGATTGCACACCTGCACGGATCGTGTTCAGCTTTGCAGCATGTTCCGAGAAGCGGCGTGCCAGTGCGGACAGCTCGTGATCCGCTGCAGCGGCGAGCCGGCCGGTGTGTCGCTTTGCCACTGCTTCGATTGCCAGCGCCGAACGGGCTCGGCCTTCGGCATCGGAGCCTTCTTCGCCAGGGAACAGGTCACGGTCTCGAAGGGGTCGTCGAACCGGTTTAGGCGAGGGTCTGACAGCGGCTCGGAAATCACGGCCCACTTCTGCGGAGCCTGTGGATCGACGGTGTGGTGGGAGCCTGAGCGTTTCCCGTCAATGGTGGGCGTCGCGGTCGGCGCGTTCGCGGACCCGGACTTTCCCACGCCGGTGCAAGCCACCTGGGACAAGCGACGGCACCGGTGGCTGCAGCTTCCAGATGAGGTCGTCAGCCACCCGCAAAGCACTGTGCGGGTGGCGCCGCGCGAATGACCGCCAGCCACCACGGGCGGCGGTTCACATTCTAAGCGAGCACAGCCACGGGCAGGGTCCATAACGCCCTGAAAGGCCAGTTTCGCGCCTGCAGGCGCTGGGGTGCGACGAGGGCCAGGGCTACTTGCTGGGCCGACCGGCGGCGGCGGATTTGGACGTGACGGAGCGCCTGGGCCTGTTGGGCTAGAGGGTGTTGCGGACCTCGCCTGCGGTTGCGGCGGCTCAGGCGGCTAACGGTCGCCTATCGACCCCTAAGAAGTGCGGCTCCGATCAGCGGCCCAGCTTGAGCCTGGTTTCAGCCCTCGCCAACAACTCCTCAAACAACTCGGTCGCAGTTTCTATGTTGATTTCTTCGTCTTCGTCGGCTGGTTGGTAGTGTTTGAGCTGGCTTATGACGCCTTTGCAGCGACGAATGACGCTTTGCATGTCCGTTTCCCTGCGAGCACCTTCATACAAAGACAACGCCTGCTCGACGAACAGCGAAAATCCTGGCCTCGGCAACCCCTACACTTGCTTCAAGACTTTGCTGTTTCCTTGAGTTCCAGGCCGACTGGTTTTGCGAGGAGGCGTTCAACAAACGGGTTTATCTCTGTTTCCTGACTTCCCCTTTCGCGCAGCTTCCGTGCGGCAATTCGCCGGAACGCATCCTCGCCGCTTTCGGTCATCGACTTTCGTTCGTCGAACATGAGCGACTTAAAAGACATCGTCACCTCCGCTGTGAACAATACTCCGAACAGCGTGGAGGTGCTACCTCGCTGGCCGGCGAGGCCTGCTTCCCCGCACAGCTTCTCCGAAGCGGACCGGCTGCTCCCCATTACAGGCGGCGGCTCATAGTCTAGGAGGGCGTCGCCGGCAGGGAAAAAATTCCTTGACCGCGCGCCCCACGAAGTCGATACCTTTTACCCATGATGGCGGCCCCCGCGATGCGGATGGGCCGGCGTCGACCGGGACGATTAACCCGGCGTGGCCCCAGGGCTGCGCCGGGCTTCATGCGTTTGTGGGGTTTATTCATGGGCATCCAAAACTTTCCGGCCATTCTCCAACCGATCATCCAACAGGGCTTCCTGGAGCGGGAGTTCCAGCAGGCCATGCACTCGCGGCTGGGGTACCGGGCCTGCGCGGACCGGCAGGAGTTCGCGGTCGGCATCGGCGAGACGCTGACCAAGACACGGGCCGGGCTGAAGGCGGCGGTGACGACGCCGATGCCGCCGGCCACCAACACCAACTTCGACAACGGCCTGACGCCGACCGGGTGGGGGGTGGAGCAGTACACGCTGACCATCAACCACTACGCCGCCACGACGGACCTTAATATGGTGACCTCGCGGGTCGGCATCCAGGGCCAGTTCCTGCAGAACGCCGCCATCAACGGCGAGCAGGCGGCGCGTTCCCTGGACGAATTGGCGCGCAACGCGTTGTTCGCGCCGTATTTCGGCGGCAACACGCGGGTGCGGACGGCGCTCGGCACGGCCGGGCCGGTGGTGGCGGTCGATGACTTGCGCGGGTTCATGACGGCGTTCGTGAACGGGGTGCAGGGTCCGGTCGGCGGCGTCACGAGCCTCACCATCACGCTCAGCGCCGGGGTGTATCAGGTGGTCGGCACCACGGCGGACGCGACCAGCGTCAGCCTCACGCCCGGCGGCGTGTCGGGCACGCTCACGCTGTCGAGCAACGCCAGCGTGTCGGACGCGGCGCTGAATAGCCCGGTGCAGTCGTCCAACGCCAGCGTGGTGATCCGGCCCGGTGGGCGCGGCACGACGGCGGCGTTGCAGGCGGGCGACACGCTCAGCATCGGCTCCCTGTTGGACGCCGTGAGCAAGCTGCGGCTGAACGCGGTGCCGGAAATCGACGGCGCTTACAACTGCTACCTCGACCCCGTGAGCGCGCGGCAACTGTTCTCGGACGGGGATTTCCGCCAGTTGTTCCAAGGCTCCATCGGCGCGAACCAAGTGTTCCAGCAGGGAATGGTCAACGATTTCCTGGGGTTGCGCTTTGTATCCACCACGGAGGCTTACGTGCAGCCGCATCCGTCGCTCGCGGGCGTGGTGGTGCGGCGTCCGCTCGTGGTCGGCCAGGGCGCGCTCATTGAGGGCGACTTCGCCGGCATGGCCGCCAGCGACATCGCGCCGCGCGACAGCCTGGTGAGCGTGGTGGACGGGATCGCGATGGTGACGCGGGAGCCGATGGACCGGTTGCAGCAGATCATCGCGCAAAGCTGGTACTGGATCGGCGGCTTCTGCGCGCCGAGCGACACGCTGACCAACCCGAGCGTGGTGCCGACCGCGACCAACGCGGCGTTCAAGCGGGCGGTGATGATCGAGCACGTGGGGTAAGTCATGCTGACCGATGCCGAGCGGACGGACACGCGCCGTTACTTGGGGTATCCCGCGTACGGCTCGGAGCGCGAGGGCAACATGGGCTGGCGGTTCTATGGGACCAACGGCTCGGTCGAGTATCGTCTCGGCAACCTTAGCGCCTCGGAACAAGCGGTGCTTCGGGGTTACTTGCTGACGCTCGCAACCTTGGAGCAGGCCATTCCGGAGGCGGGCGTGGGGCTTGATACCGGGTCCGCCGCCGGGTGGGTGCGCAACCCGCAGGAAATGGCGGAGCGCGAGCGGCTGTTCGACGGCTGGCGGCGTCGGCTGTGCGCGTTCCTCGGCGTGCCCAACGGACCGGCGCTCGTGTCGCGCACCAACGTGACGTTGGTCGTGTGATGGGGGTGGCGTGATGGACCATGCGCTGTTGCAGGACCGGCTCAGCCGGGGAATGGGCGCGGCGGCGCGGGTGTTCGGCGCGCCGTACGACCTGATGCGGCCACGCGGGACCGCCGCGCCGACCCGGACGGAGTGGCGGGTGCTAAGGCTATCGGCGGCGTTCGACGGCGGGGACCCGGGCTACCGGCGTCCGCGCGGCTATGACCGGGCGCTGCGCGGCACGTTCGACAGCGCCTATGTGGCGGTCGGCGACTACCTCGTGGGGCCGCGCGGCACGCTGTTCGTGGCGCTGCTGCCGCCGCTGCACCGGCCGCTGTGCGTGCTGACGAATGCGGTGCTGGACCTCGTGCGGCCCGGCGGCGCAATCGAGCCGGGGCTGAACCCGTACGGCGGCGTCGGGCCAGGCGGGTTCATGCCGCTGTTGCAAGGTTGGCCGGCGCAGGTGCTGGTGGGCGGCGCGGGCCGGCCCGGCAGCTTGCCCGGCGACGGCGCGCTGTCCGAGCACGCGGTGCTGCTGCCCCCGACGCCGGCGTCGATCCAGGGCGGAGACGTGCTGCGGGACCAAGCCGGACGCCGGTTCGTGGTGAACGCGGCGGAGCTGTCCGAGCCGGGCTGGCGCATTTCCGCGCGCCTCGTGGGGGTATGAATGCCGGACCAATCCGACGTGGAGGACGCGCTGGCGGCGCTGGTGGCGGGCGCGCTGTATCCGGCCGGGCCGTCGCGGGCGTCCGTGGTGGGGTCCGTGGTGCGGGTGTTCCGCGGCTGGCCGGTGGCGTCGGCCTTGGCGGCGGATTTGGCGGCGGAGGTCGTGCAGGTCGCGGTCCAGCCGGTCGCAAATAGTTGGCGGGACGCGTCGCGCTACTCCAACGAGTGGCAGGTGACGCGGACGGGCGTGCCCACGATGGTGGGCGAGGTTGTGGACGAGGCCGTGCAGTTCACTGGCCAGGCGGCGGCCGGGCAGGTCGCGGGCCTGCGGGTGGACGGCCGGGCATACGCCTACCGCGTGCGGGACGGCGACGCGGCCGGGCTGGTGGCGGCGGTGCTGGCGGACCTGGTGCGGGCGGACCGTCCGGCGGTGCTGTCCGGGGCGCGCGTGGAGTTGCCCGGCGGCGTTGGCCTCGCGGCCCGCGTGGTGGCGGACGGGTTCGGCGGCCAGGAGTTAAGCCGGCAAACCATGGGCTTCCGCGTGGCCGTGTGGGCGCCGGACTTCGCAACGCGGGACCGCGTGGCGGCCTGCATCGAGCGGGCGTTGGCCGGCACGCCGTTCCTGGACGTGCGCGGCTGGGGCTGCCGGATGCTGCCGGGCGGCGGCGCGGTGACGGACGAGGGCGCTCCGGCCGGCATGTGGCGGCGGGACGCCGTTGCAACCATTGAGTTCCCGACGGTCGCGGAGGCGGACCTGTCCTCGATGCTGTTCGGCGTGAGTGTCGTGAACGGCGTCGCTGCGCTGGCCTAATGCCGGGCGGCGCGTCCCTTTACTGTAGGAAATAATTCATGATGCATGTGGTCGTGGTGCGAGCGTTCGGGCCGTACCGGGTGGGCGACGTGGTGAACGACGCGGAGGCCATCGAGCGCATCCTGGCGTCCGAGCACGCCGGCCACGTCGTGCGCATCAACCCGCCAGAGGAGATTTAACGATGCCGATCGTGCAGGCTGGGGCGCTGAACACCACGGCTTTGGTGGTGCCGGACCTTTACGTGCAGGTGGTGCCGCCGCAGAACCTCGTGCTGAACGGGGTGCCGACCAACGTGGTGGGCGTGGTGGGCGCGGCGTCGTGGGGGCCGACGCACCAGCCGGTGATCGTGGCGTCGATGGCGAACTACGCCCGCGCCTTTGGGCCGCTGGGTCCGCGCCGGCATGACATGGGCACCCAGGTGGCGACCGCGGTGCAGCAGGGCGCGCAGAACTTCCGCTGCGTGCGCGTCACCGACGGGTCGGACACGGCGGCGAGCTACGCGGTGTTCTATGCCGACGGCAACTACCCCCTGCTGCTGACGGCGCGCTACACCGGGACGGTGGGCAACGGGATCGGGCTTGGCATCGGGCCGGGCAGCGCGGCCGGGACTTGGCGGCTGACGCTCGGTTTGCCGGGTCAGGTGGCCGAGAGCTTCGACAACCTGGCCGCGCCCGACCCGGCGGCGTTCTGGACCAACATGGCGGCGGCGGTGAACGAGGGCCAGGGCGCGCTGCGCGGTCCGAGCCAGTTGTGCGTCGCGAGCCTGGGCGGCGCCACCACGACGGCGCCGGCCGCGTTGAGCCGGCAGACCCTGCTGTCCGGCTCCGACGGGGCCGGGGTGCAGGCGGCGGACCTGGTGGGCCAGGACGGGCTGCCGCGGCGGGGCATGTACGCGCTGCGCGGCCAGGGCTGTTCGCTGCTGGTGCTGGCGGACGCGGATGACGCCGGGACCTGGACCACGCAGGCCGGTTTCGCGCTTCAGGAAGGCTGCTACGCCATCCTGACCGGAGCGTCCGGGCAGGGCATCTTGGAAGCCATTGCGGCCAAGGCGGCAGCGGGGCTGGACAGCTACGCGGCCAAGCTGATGTTCGGCGACTGGGTGCACTGGTCGGACCCGGTGTCCGGCATGGTGCGGCTGGTCAGCCCGCAGGGGTTCGTGGCGGGGCGGCTGTCCAACCGCAGCCCGGAACAAAGCAGCCTGAACAAGCCGTTGTACGGCGTGGTGGGGACGCAGCGCGCGGGCGTGCCGGGCTCGGCGCAGACCAGCGGCTACAGCACGGCGGAATTGACGGCGCTGCTGGGGAGCGGGCTGGACGTTATCAGCAACCCGCAGCCGGCCGGGTCATTCTGGGGGGTGCGCGGCGGGCACAACAGTAGCTCGAACGCGGCCACCAACGGCGACAACTACACGCGCCTCACCAACTTCTTGGCCAGCACCTTGGCGGCGGGGATGGGGCAGTACGTGGGCCAGGTCATCACCGCCCAACTGTTCCGGCGCATCCGCAGCACGCAGTTGTCGTTCCTGCAAGCGCTGCTGGGCCAGGGCATCCTTGGCAGCACGGACGGCGCGCAGCCGTTCAGCGTGGTGTGCGACACCAGCAACAACCCGGCCAGCCGCACCGGCCTCGGTTACGTGCAATCGGACGCGCAGGTGCAGTACCAGGCGATCAACGAGCGGTTCATCGTCAATATCGAGGGTGGGCAGACCGTGCAGGTGACGCGGCAGACCTTGCCGGCTGGCCAGATTAATTAGCGGGAGGCGATTGGAATGCCAGCGAATACATTCTCGACGGGCCGGGACTGCCAGCTTGTGGTGATCGGCCCGGCCGGCGCGGGCGGGCAGGCCGGGCAGCGGGTGGACCTTACGCACGTCACCGGCTTCGACAGCCGGCAGATGACGCACCCGATCCGCATCGACCGCATGGACGGCGTGCATTTGGCAGCCGAGCTGCCGAAGGGCTGGGAGGGGCACTTCGAATTGGAGCGCGGCAGCCCGGCGGCGGACGACTTCATCTCCACGCTGGAGAACGCCTGGCACACCGAGGGGCGGCTCGCGGGCAGCACGCTGTATCAGTACATCAGCGAGAACGACGGCAGCACCAGCACCTACCAGTTCGAGGGCGCGGTGTTCCGCATGACCAACGCCGGGCAGTGGAAGGGCGACGCGGCGGTGCGCCAGCGCATGGAGTTCTTTGCCAGCCGCCGGAAGCGCATCTGATGCCGTTAACCAATGAGCAACCTTCGCAGGGCATAGTCTCGGCGGCGGCCCGGATATGGCGGGTCACGGACAAGGAAGGGCGGGTGCTGGAGGTGAAGCGGCCCGGCGCATTGGACCGGCTGCGGCTGTTCAAGGCGGTGGGGCCGGTGCTGGCGGAGAACGCGCGGTATGTCGGCTACGGCATGTTGGCGATGTGCGTGCAGTCCATCGACGGCGTGCCGGTGCCTGCGCCCGCGACGGAGGGGCAGTTGGAGGCTCTGGTGGACCGGCTGGGGGACGTTGGGCTGGTGGCGGTGGGCGACGCGCTGGACCCACCGGAGGGCGATACGCCGGGAAACGCTTAGGCGCGGACGGTGCCCGACCGGGGGACCGTGCCGCGCAACGGGCGCTGTCCCGCAATGCCGACTTGGTGGACCCGCTGGAATTGGTGCGCAACGGCGTGCCGTTCGACGTGGCGTTCAGCCTGTCGCCAGAAGACCGGCTGGTGTGGGTGGTGGTGATGGGTGAGCTGTCCGGCCGGCGATGGGATTGGGGCGACATGGCGTGGAACGAATGACGGAGGGCGCAATGCCATACGGCGCGGACAGCATCACCGTGCCGTTCGACGTGCCGGCGGGGATGCGCGGCCAGTCTAGCGGTCCTGCGGGACGGCGGCGGGATAGCGGCGCGGCGGCGGCGGCGGCGCGTCCGGCACGGGGCGGCGGCATGGCGCGGCTGCGGATCGTGGCGGGCGTGGACGGGAGGACGGCATGGACGCGCAGGCAATCGGACAGCGGACGCTGACGCAGGCGGGCCGGGCGGCGGCGGTGCTGCACCCGGCGGCGCTGCAACGGGCGGCGCTGCGGGTGCGGGAGCCGGCGGGCCTGCGGACGCCGGGCTGGCGGCGCGGGCACCCGGTCGCAACCGGGGCATCGCGGGCCAGGAGCGCTCGCGTGGTGGTTGGGGCGGAGCCGGTTGAGGTGGCGATGCCGCCCGAGGTTGGCGTGGCCGCCCAGGCGGTGGCGCGGACGGCGGAGGCGGCGGTGCGCGCCGCGGCGGCGTGGCCACGCAACGAGGCCGCGCCGAGGCGTGCGGAGGATGCCGTGCGGGACCCGGTGCGCCGGGCCGTTGCGCCGTTGGCGCTGCGCGGTCCGGTGGCGGCGCGTCCGGACGCGACAGCGGACCGGACCAGCGCCGATGCGGCGGCGCGGGCGGAGTGGATGGCGGCGGACGTGCCGGGCGTGCCGGAGCTTGCCGCGTCCGGTTCCGCGCCAGCGATGGAGCGTGCGCTGGCCGCGTTCGCCGGGGCGGACCCGGTGGCGCGGCGGGCGGAGTTTGCCCGGTCCGGCACCGCCGCGGCGCGTGCTGCGGACATGCCGGCCACGGACGCGCCGGTGGCGGCGCGGGCGGATACGGCCATGCCACGGTGGCCGGTGCTGGCGGACGTGTCCCTGCCGCAAATAATGGACGCCGCGGGCGCGCCGGCGTTGCGCGGGGATCTGGCGTTCGCCGGGCCGGTGGCGACGCGGACCCGCGCGGCATCCCGGGCGGACAGCTCTGGCGGCAGGTTCGAGGCGGACCGGCCGGGCGGTGATAATTTGGGCCGGACAGGCGCAAGCAGCCCTGGCGCGGACAGCTTCGCCGACGGCGCTGCGGGCAACTCCGGCGCGGACGGGTCCGATGGCGAGGCGGGCGAGCCGGCCTCGGACCAGGGGCCGAGCGGCGGCACGATAACGCTGGATGGCCGGCTGGTCGGGCATTGGCTGGCGGAGCGCATGGGCCGCGACGCTGTGCGGCCTCGGGCGGGGCTGACCGGGTTCGACGCCAAGCAAGCGCCGGCTTGGGGGCCGTCATGGATGTCGTAGGCGCGGAACGCGAAGGAGGCTCCGATGGTCGTGCTGGGTCCGGTGCTGTTCAGAGGGTTCGAGGTGCCGGAGCGGATCGCCCTCGGCGGCCGGCAGCGGCTGGCGGTGCACCGCTTGCCCGGCGGCGTGCGGGTGGTGGATGCGCTGGGCGGCGACGACGCGGAGATCGGCTGGACTGGCGTGATGGCCGGGCCGGACGCGGCCGGGCGGGTGCGGCTGCTGGACGGGCTGCGGCAGGGCGGGCAGCAATGGCCGCTGGCGTGGGACGGCTGGCGCTACACCGTCGTGGTGTCGAAGTTCGAGGCCGCGACCAGCGGGCCGTTCTGGGCGCCGTACCGCATCCGCTGCACCGTGGTGTGCGAGGGCGAGCCGTCCATCATCGAGGCCGTGCTGGCGGTGGGCGCGCTGCTGGACCCCGGCATCGACGCGCGCATGGCGGAAGCGGGCGCGGGGCTGGACGCGCCGGGGCTGCCGGAGGTGTTGGCGTCGGCTGGCGCGCTGGCGCAGTTGGCGCAACTCCGGGTGTTTGGGAACATATCATGAACAATCTCCGGGTCGTCACGGTCGTCGGCGGGAACCTGTTCCGGCTGGCTATGCTGCACCTGGGCGACGCCACGCAGTGGAACCGCATCGCCCGGCTGAACGGCCTGGATGACCCGGTGCTGGACGGCCTGATGACCCTGCGGCTGCCCCCGCGCGACGCCGGCGCCGGGGGCGGCGTTGAGCGGAGTTAGGGCGCCGCGCCTCCGCGTGCTGGCGGACGGGGCGGAGCTTCCCGGCGTGCTGGCGGCGGACGTGTTCTCGCGCGCCCACCCGTGCGCCGACCGGTTCCGCATCAAGCTGGCCGGGCGGGACGCGGGCGTCGTGTCCGCGCCGGGCTTGCGGCTGGAGGTGCAGGCAGGGTTCGGCGAGGCGTGGACCAGCCTCATCACCGGCGTCGCCGACACCGTGCAGGCCGACCCGTTGCGCGGCACGCTCGACATCGAGGGCCGGGACCTGGCGGCGCTGCTGATCGAGGCGCGGGCCGGGGAGTTGTTCCTGAACCGCACCGCCAGCGAGATTGCGAACGAGATCGCCACCCGGCACGGCCTGGGCGCGGCGGTCACCAGCACCACCACGCCGGTCGGGCGTTACTACCAGGCGGAGCACGGCCGGCTGCTGCTGGGCCGCTCGCAGTCCGGCACCGAGTGGGACCTACTGGCGAAGCTGGCGGCGCAGGAGGGGTTCGAGCTTGGGATGCTCGGCGACCGGCTGCTGTTCGGGCCGCGGCCCGACCTGACGCCGGCGCCCGTTTCGGTCACGGACTGCGTCGCGGTGGAGCTGGAGCACCAGCTCGGGTTGTCGCGCGGCATCGAGCTTACGGTGCAAAGCTGGGGTACGCATGACGCGGCGGCGGTGGTGGCGCGGCGCGGCCAGGGCGCCATCCGCTACCGGATCGTGCGGCCGAACCTGTCGGACGAACAGGCGCAGCGCATGGCGGAGCGGGCGCTGGCGGACCTCATGCGGCACGAACGGACGGCCGGGCTGACGATGCCCGGCGAACTCAATCTGACCGCCTGGAGCCTGGTGGCGCTGCAAGGCGCCGGCGCGGAGTGGGACCGGACCTACGCGGTGGCCGCGCTGGACCGGCATCTCGACGTGCGGCGCGGGTTCACCCAGGGCGTGCGATTACAAGGAGTTCCCAATGGATAGCCTGCTCAACGCCATCCGCGGCCAGTCGGCGGCGCAGGACGCGGCCTGGGGCCAGCCGGCGTTCGGCGTCGTGACCTCGGTGGACCCGGCCGCCGGCACCGTGCGCGTGCAGTTGCAGCCAGAGGGCGTGCTGACGGGATGGCTGCCGGTGCTAAGCCCGTGGGTCGGCGCGGGATGGGGCATGAGCTGCCCGCCCAGCCCCGGCGACCAGGTTTTGGTATTGCCGCAGGAGGGCAGCGCCGAGCACGGCGTGGTGGCGGCGCGGTGCTGGAGCGCCAAGGCGCCTGCGCCGGGCACTCCGGTGGGCGAGCTTTGGCTGACGCACCGCAGCGGCAGCCACTTGCGGCTGCTGAACGACGGCACGGTGTCCGTGAAGGGCGACCTGCATGTCGAGGGCGACGTGTACGACCGCCAGGGATCGTTGGACCGGTTGCGCCAACGATACAACCAGCACCGGCACGGCGACCCGCAGGGCGGCATCGTGAGCAAGACGGAACTGCCGGATTGAGGGGGGAACGCGCATGGCGGACTTGGATCATGCCTGGGCCGGGGACGTGGCGGCCGGGCCGACCGGGGACTTGGCGACGGTGGAGGGCGGGCCGCTCGGCACCCAGCGCGTGCTGCGCCGGCTGTTGACCAACCCCGGCGACTACGTGTGGCACCCGGAGTACGGCGCGGGGCTGGGGCGGTTCGTCGGCCGGCCCAGCGACCCCCGGGGCATCGCGGCGCTGGTCCGGGCGCAGATGCTGCGCGAACCCGCGGTGGCGCGTGCGCCGGAGCCGGTGATCCTGGTGCAGAGCGACGCCGGCGGCACGCTCGCGGTGCAGGTCCGCTACGCCGACGCCGAGACCGCCGAGACGCGCACCCTCAACATCCAGCTTCCGGAGTAGGCGCATGGCATTGGCGTTGCAGGATTTCGCCGCCCTGGTGCGGACCCAGGCGGCGGCGGTCACCGGCTCGGCGCGCACGCTGATCGACACGTCGGTCGGCAGCGTGCTGCGCGCGGTGCTGGAGGCCAATGCCGGCGTCGCGCTGTGGCTGCAGTGGCTGATCGTCGAGGTGCTGGCGACCACGCGCGCCGCAACCAGCCGGGGGGCGGACCTCGATAGCTGGATGCTGGATTTCGGCCTGGAGCGGCTGCCGGCGGAGCCAGCGCACGGTACGGTGACATTCAGCCGCGCCACGCCGGGCTTGGCCACGGAGGTGCCGGTGGGCGCGCTGGCGCGGGGCGGGGACATGCTGTTCCGCGTCGTGGAGGACGGCGGGCACCCGGCCTGGACCGGCACCGGCTACGCGCTGCCGGCGGGCGCCGTGTCGGTCGATGCGCCGGTGGCGGCGGTCGTGCCGGGCCGCGCGGGCAACGTGCGGGCAGGGGAAATCAAGCTGCTGGCCAGCGCCATCGCCGGCGTGGACCTGGTGACCAACGCGGCCGGCCTGACGGGCGGGCTGGACACGGAGGCGGACGACGCGCTGCGCACCCGGTTCAGCGTGTTCCTCGACAGCCGCAGCCGCGCCACGCTGGACGCGGTGGTGTTCGCCATCAGGGGCGTGCGGCAGGGCCTGGATTTCCGCATCCAGGAGCGCGTGGACGCCGCCGGCCAGCCGCGCGACGGGCACTTCACCGTGACAATCGACGACGGCACCGGCTTCCCGCCCGCGGCGCTATTGGCGGACGTGGCGCTGGCGATTGAACGCGTGCGGCCCATCGGCGGCACCTTCAGCGTGCGCGCGCCCTTGGTGGTGCGGGCGGCTGTGGCAATGCGGGTGTCCGGCCCAGACGCGGCGCGGGCGGCGGTACGGGCGGCGCTCGGCGAGTGGATCGCCACCCGGCCCATCGGCGACGGGCTGGTGCTGTCCAAGCTCACCCAAGTCGCCCACAGCGCGCACCCGGCGGTGGTCAGCGTGTTCGGCCTCACCATCAACGGCGTGGCGGACGACCTCAGGGTGCCGCCGTTCGGCATGGTGCGCGCCAGCGGCATCGAGGTCACGGCATGAGCGGCGCAGGGCCGGTCGGCGCGCCGGACGCGTCGCGCGTGGTCGGCAGCGCCATGGACATCAGCCAGCGCATCCGCGCGGTGCTGCCGGAACGCTGGTTCGCGGACGACGCGCCGGTGCTGGACGGGCTGCTGGCCGGATTGTCATCGGCGTGGGCCGGGCTGCACGGCTTGCTGGCGGTGGTGCGGCGGCAATCGCGGCTGCTGACCGCCACCGACACGTTCCTGGACATGGCGGCGGCGGACCTGTTCGGCGTCCGCGTGGCCCGGCGGGACGGTGAGCCGGACGCGGACTTCCGCGCGCGCATCATGAAGGCGATGGCGCGGCCGAGGGTGACGCGGGCGGCGATGCTGGCGGCGGTGGCGGACGCGGACGCCGAGCTGGTGCGGCTGTTCGAGCCGGGCCGCGCCACGGACACCGGCGTGTACGGCGGGCCGGGGCTGGCCTGGAACGCGGCCGGCGGCTGGGGTTCGCTGGCGATGCCGCTGCAAAGCCTAGTGACGGTGCGGCTCAGTGGCGCGGACGCGGAAACGGTGCGGCTGGCGGTGGCCGACGCCGTGCCAGTGGGCGGCGCGGCCTGGCTGCGGTTCGAGGAATAGCCCCCCCGCGCCTTCACCACCGGTTAATCAATTCAGGAGATAATGCATGGATCGGCAGATCGTCTATCCCGGCTCGGTCCCGCTCGACACGGACCTGCTGCACATCCAGCGGCACGCGATGGCGGCGCTCGGCGTCTTCGCGCGTTGCGTGCTGGGGACGGAGCCGGTGGCGGACGGGTTCGATTGCGCGCCTGGCGGCGGCCTCAACGTCACGGTGGGGCCGGGCAGCCTGACGGCGTTTGGGGTGATGGACGGCCTCGACTACGGCTCGTTGGCGGCGGACGCCTCGGGGCTGGTGCGGACCGGGGTGAACCGGGACGCGGTGGCGTTCGCGGTCGGGCCAGCGCCGGGGGCAGGGCAGGCGGTGTGCTGGCTGGTCCAGGCGCGGCTGGCGGAGGCGGACGAGGGACCTATCGCGTTGCCGTACTGGAACGCGCAGGAGCCGTCGGCGCCATGGAGCGGGCCGGGCAACTCCGGCCTGGCGCAGATGACGCGGCGGGTGATGCGGGTGGCGCTGGACGTGAAGCCCGGCGCGCTGGCCGCCAGCGGCACGGAACAGCCGCCGGCGCCGGACCCGGGCTGGGTCGGGCTGCATCGCGTGACGGTGCGGGCCGGCCAGGCGGACGTGGCGGCGCAGGACATCGTGCGGCTGCCGGGCGGGCCGCAACTGGCGTTCCGCTTGCCGCAGCTCACGCCGGGGTTCAGCCGTCAGGAGACGTTCGCCACCAACACGGTCTGGCCGGTGCCGTCCGGGGTGCGGCTGGCGCGGGTGCGGCTGGTGGGCGCGGGCGGCGGCGGCGGTGGCGGCGACACGGGATACGGCGGCGGCGGCGGCGGCGCGGGCGGCTATGCGGAGGCCGTGGTCGGCTTGGAACCCGGTGCGGTCATGCCGGTCGTGGTCGGGCGCGGCGGCGCGGGCGGCGGGCCGAACGGCACCGGCGCCGGCGGCGGCGTCACGCTGTTCGGCGGCGGCCTGGTGGGCGCGTCGGCCGGGTTGGGCGGCGCGTCGGACAACCCGGACAGCGCCGGCGGGCAAGGCGGCGTCGGCACCGGCGGGTTAATTCTACTACGCGGCGGGTTCGGGTCGGACAGGCCGCGCATCGCCTCTGCGCCGGCCGGGGCAGGGGGCGCGGGGGCGTTCGGCGGCGGCGGGCGCGGGGCCTACCTCGGCGGCGCGCCGGCGGACGGGCAAGCGCCGGGGTCGGGCGGCGGCGGGGGATACGGGCCGTCCACCACCGGCGGCTCCGGCGCGGCGGGACTCGTCATCGTCGAGTATTAAAGTCGGCCCACAAATAACGATCCAGTATTGGAGGTTCCATGCCAACCACCGCGTCTCATGTATGGCGGCCGAGCGCCGCGCGGATACTGGTGCTGGACGGCTTCGTGCCGACGCCGCGCGGCACGCCGGTGCGGGCGCGCGCGCTGCCGGCCTGGCCCGCCAAGGACCCGGCCGACGTGCTGGACTACCAGTTCGACATCACCCCCGCGCTGACCGGCAACGACGGCGACGCGCTGTCCACCCTGGACGTGAGCATCAGCCCGGCCACGCCCGGGGACCTCGCGCTGGTGTCCGCGGCGGCGGACGGCGCTCGCGCGGTGCTGTGGCTCGGCGCAGGGCGCGCGGGCACCACGTATGTCGTGACCCTCACCCTCGGCACCCAGTCCGGCCGCACCCTGGCGCGCTCCGTGTTGTTGCCGGTGACGTTGCTGACCGCGCCGCCCGCCGGGGTGGACCGGTTGCTGACCGAGACCGGCGACGCGGTGCGGGACGAAACCGGCGAGCCGCTGACAGTGGGGGCGTAGATGCCGACCATCAAGGAGCTGGACGCGGCGCTGGCGGCGGCCGACGACGACCTGATCCCCATCAGCCAGGCCGGCATCGCGCGCTGGGCCACGCGGGCGCAGATGGTGGCGGGGTTGCAGCGGACGGTGGTGCTGTCCCCGGGCCTGCTGGGCCGCAGCAGCGCGGGGCTGGGCGGGCCGGAGCGGATCGGCGTCGGCGCGAACCTGCGCCTGCAGGGCGGCGTGCTGTCCGGGCCTGCGCCGTTCAGCGTGGCGGGACTGCCGGGCGGCGTCGCGCCGGGCGTCATGGACTTGTTCCCCACGTACCAGGGCGGCCGGGATTCGACGGTGCCGTACGGCGCGCTGATGGCCGGGCTGGGCGGCCTCGCGGGGATCGACCTTTCGGCGCACCGGGTGCGGCTGCCGGGCGGCGCGGGGCGCAGCCTGTGGGAGTGGATGGCGGACGCGGCCCCGGTCGAGGCGTTCGGCGCCTTGGGCAACGGCGTGGCGGACGACACCGCCGCGTTCGACCGCGCGGTGGCGTCGGGCCGGCCGGTCCGGCTGGGCGCCAAGACCTACGTCGTGAACGGCCAGTGGACCGTGACCCGCAGCGCCACCCTGATCGGCGTGCCCGGCCGCTCCGTCCTGCGGCGCATCAGCCAGTCCGGCGGCGCGTGGATCAGCGTGCAGGCGCCCGCGTTCACCGCGCTGGGCGTGACGTTCGACGCCGGGCGGCTGAACGGCGAAAGCTGGGGCGTGCTGGTGACGCCGCAATGCACCGAGACGCTGTTCGAGCACTGCGTGTTCCGCGGCGCGACCGGCGCCACGCTCGGCAGCGGCCTCACCATCCAGGCGCGCGACGGCCAGGCTGGGAACGCGGCCAACAACGCAGGCAATCAGTCGCGGCACCGGGTGCTGGGCTGCGAGGCGGCGGACAACCGGGCGCACGGCATCTGGATACAGGCGGCGGCCGGCGCATTGGTCGAGGGCTGCCTGCTGCACGGCAACGGCGCGTACGGCGTGTGCCTCGATTTCAACGACCCGAACTTCAGCCAAACGGTGCGCGGCGGGCGGGTGCTGGGGTGCCGGGCCTGGGGCAACGCGCGCGGCATCTCGGTCGGCAACTACAACGAAACCAACCGGGAGCCGCCGCGCTGGGGCAACCTGAACCCGGACGCGGCGGACGTGCTGGTGCAGGGCAACGTGTGCGAGGGCAACAGCGCGTATGGCATCGCGGTGGCCGGGCGCGGCATCCAGGTGCTGGGCAACCACGTCGTGCCGGGGCCGAACCAGGCCGCCGGCATCTTGCTGAACGCGGTGCTGTCCCGCGTGTGCGGCAACGTTATTACCGGCTCCGGCGGCTTCGGCATCGACGCCGGCGGCTGCATCGAGTGCGACGTGTCGGACAACCTGGTGCAGGGCTGCGCCACCGGCATCAACCCGGGCGGCAGCCGCGGCATGAGGGTGTCCGGCAACCAGTTGGTCGGCAATGTCTGGGCCATCACGGTGTATGACGTGGAAACCGACGGCGCCGGGCAGAACTTCGGCATGGCCACCCAGGGCATGACCATCGAGGGCAACCGCATCACGCTGCGCGACGGCTCGGGCGGCGGCATCTTCCTGATCGACGCGCCGCAGGGGGTAGTGGTGGCGCGCAACGCCTTTTTCCCCGGCGCGGGCAGCTCGCCGAGCCAGGCGCTGTGGGCGCACACCGACGGCATGGTCGTGCGGGACAACGTTTGGGACAACCAGGCGCGCACCATCTGCAACCCCGTGAACCTCGGCGCCGTGCAGCAGGTGCAGGTGCCGGACATGCTGGACGAGGCGATGCTGACCTCGGCGCCGCGCGGCGTCACCAGCATCATGGGCCAGCACCAGGCGTCGATGGCCGGGCGGGTCGCGTTCGTGCGCGTGACCTCGGGCGGCGGCGGCTACACCCGGGCGGCGGTGTCTATCACCGGCGCGGGCGCGCAGGCCACGGCGTACTTGCGGGACGGCCGGGTCATCGGCGTCGCCATGCAGTCCAACGGCGCGGGCTACGGCGCGGGCCTCAGCCCCGTGACCGTCAGCATCGCCGGGGACGGCCAGGGCGCGGCGGCGGTGGCGACGGTCGGGCTGCCGGTGCCGGAGGGCCGCCGGCTGCGGCTGCACTGCAACGGCGCCGTGCGGTTCCAGCGCGCCGGCAGCGTGCCGTTCCAGGACAACTGGACCGGCGCGGACATCCTGGTGCCGGCGGCCTCGGCGGTCGAGTGGGTCGGCGCATGGGGCGGCTGGCAGGCGCTCGGGTTCCAGTCGGCGGACTACCTCGCCCCGCCCGGCGATGGCAGCTTGGTGGTGCGGACCCAGGCCGGGGACCTGGTGCTGCACCCCGCCGGACGGGTGCGCGTGGGGTCGGACACTGAGCCGTTCGGCTACGCGGCGACGCTCGGGCGCGGCAGCCCAGAGGGCGTGGTGGCCGCGCCGCCGGGTTCCGACTACCGCAACCTCAACGGCGGCGCGGGCGCGACCTTGTGGGTCAAGCGCACCGGGACCGGGCCGGTGGGGTGGTTCGCGCTCGCCTGACGCGCTGCACTCTCAAGACATGAGGCACCGATGCCGACCATCAAGCAACTGCCGCTCGCCGCCACGGTGAGCGCCACGGACGAGCTGCCACTAAGCCAGGGCGGCTTCACCAGAAGCGTGCGCGCCAGCGTGCTGCTGGGCGGCACGCAGGCCGCCATCACGCTGGCGCAGAACAAGCTGCTGGGCCGCGTCAGCACGTCGCCGGGCGGCCCGGAACCCATCGGCGTCGGCGCGGGCCTGGGCGTGCAGGCCGGCGTGCTGGCCGCCACCGGCGCGGACCACGCGGCGTTCCAGCCGGCGGCCGGGCTGTCCACCGGGGACGAGGTGGTGATCAACAGCGGCGGCGCGCCGAAGCGCATCGCCGCCACCGGGCTGCGCGGCCTGTTCAGCGCCGGCGCGGGCGTCACCATCCAGGGCGGCGTCATCAGCGCGCCCAACGCCGGCGCAACGGGTCCGGCCGGGCCGAAGGGCGACACCGGCGCGGGCGCGGTGGTGGGCACGGCCGCCGGCACCGTGGCGGCGGGGGACGACCCGCGCATCGTCGGCGCGACAAGGCGCGAGGCCAACCTCGGCGACCTGCCGTCCGTGGCGGCGGCGCGGGTGAACCTCGGCTTAGCGCCGGTCGCGGCTACCGGGGCGTATGCGGACCTGCGCGGCCGGCCGACGCTGCCGACCGACAACAGCGAGCTTGGCAACGGCCGCGGCTTCGTCAACACGCAGGGCGCGGCGGCGGCGGCGGCGGGCGTCATCACCGTGAACGGCGCGCCCAACGCCGGCGGCGCGCTCGGCACCCACATGGACATCTACAACCCCGGCACCACCGCGCCGACCGAGATCGTTTACGGCACGCGCATCACCTACACCAACACCGCGCCGGGCCAGACCACGTATGACTTCTGCCATGCGGTGCAGGCGGTGTGGCAGGTCGCGCCCGGGGTGCCCGGCGGGCAGATGTTCGGGCTGTGGACCATCGCCGAGGGGCCGAAGGACAACACGAGCACCTGGGGCATCGTCGGCTACGAGATCAACGTGGTGAACCGCGGCGACGACACGGGATGGACGTACTCGCGCGGGCTGTTGCCGCGGTTCAGCGCCGGGCTGCAGCTTGCGCCGGAGGGCAACACCTTCACCCACGGCGGCACGGCGCAGAACGTGACGGCGGCGTTGGTGATCGGCCAAAGCCCGACGCCCGGCGCGGGCGGCATCCCGGTGCGCAACCACTCGGGCGTGCTGATCGAGCCGAACGCCATCACCGGCCGGGTCGGGCGCGCGTTCACCGTGACGGGGGACATCACCAGCGCCACGCCCGCCGACAGCACGCCGTGGGGGCTGATGACGGTGCTGGGCGCGTGGCTGCACGGCATCGACACCAAGGACGCGACCATCTTCGACAACCTGGCGCTGCGGATGCCGTCGAACCACCGGCTGGGCTGGGCCAACGTGCCGGGCACGCAGACGGCGTACGTCGGCTCGAACGAGGCCGGGGAAATCCTGCTGGTCCCGGCGTCCGGCCAGGCGGTCCGGGTCGGCGGGCAGGCGGTGTGGCACGCGGGCAGCCTGCGGTTCGGCGCGGGCCTCACGCTGTCGGCCGGCGTGCTGTCGGCGTCCGGCGGCGCGGGGCCGGCGGTCGGCACCACGGCGGGCACGGTCGCGGCCGGGGACGACGCGCGGATCGTGGGCGCGGCTGCGCGGGCGGCCAACCTGTCGGACCTCGGCAGCCCCATGCTGGCGCGGGCCAACGTCAACCGCGGCCTGCTGGTGCTGGCGGGCGGGACCAGCATCGCCACCGACGCCGCCGCCGGGAATGCGTTCACCGTCCTGCTCGGCGTGAATGCCACGTTGCAGAACCCGTCCAACCTTGCGGCCGGCGCGTCCTATGTGTGGACGCTGCGGCAGGACAGCGCCGGCGGGCGCACGCTGGCGTTCGGCGCAGCGTTCCGCTGGTCCGGCGGCACCGCGCCCACGCTGTCCACGACGCCGGGCGCGGTGGACGTGCTGTCGGCGGTTTCGGACGGCACGTCGCTGTTCGCGGTGCTGTCCAAGGGGTTCGCGTAGTGCTGCTGTTGCCGGTCGGGCTGATGGCGTCGGCGCCGGCGCCCGTGGCCGTGCTGGACGGCATCAGCCCCGCGCCGTCGTTCGCGTTCGGGCTGCGCCGCCTGCTGTCCGCCTACGCCGGCACGGCGCTGCGGGTGCGGCGCGGATCGGACAACGCGGAGGCCGACATCGGCTTCGGCGCCAACGGCCTGCTGGACACCGCGGCGCTGCTGGCGTTCTGCGGCGACGCCGGCTGGGTGTCCCGCTGGCACGACCAGGCCGGCGGCGCGCCCGCGTCCCAGACCAACGCCGCGTTGCAGCCCGGCATCGTCGCGGGCGGCGCGGTCACGCTGATGGGCGGCGCGCCGGGCTTGGCGTTCGCGCAGGGGCGGATGCTGACCGCCGGCGCAAGCCTCGGCGGCGACGTGAGCCTGGTCGTGGCCGGGATGCGCAGCTCGGCGGCGTCGGGGTTCCAGGTGGTGGACCAAGCGGTCTGCACCAAGTTCGGCGGCGGCAACGCGGGGCTGCACTTCAACCTCGGCAACGGCTACGGCCCGGCCAATGACGCGGGGCGGGCGCGGGTGGACGCGGGCGGAGCGCCGGCAGCCGGCTGGCTGGACGGCGTGAAGCAGGCCAACACGAACCCGTTCGACGCCGGGACTGCGGCCGGGCAGGCGGCGGCGTTCGGCTTCACTATCGTGGGCCTCGCGCCCAACCGGCCCATGACGCTCGGCTCGGACGGCGCGGGCAACGGGCTCACCGGCGCGCTGGGGACGGTCGTGGCGGTGCCGGCGGTGCTGCCGGACAGCGGCATGGCGGCGCTCACCACCGCGTTCAAACGAATGCTCCAGCCATGACCCGGCCCCGGATGCGTGACGGGCTGTTCGCGGTCCACGTGGCGCTCACCGCCGTGATGGCGTGGCTGGCGGTGGCGCTGGCTGCGCCGAACGACACCTTCGGCAGCAGCGCGGCGTACCGCGCCATGGCCCGGCTCGGCTCTGAGACCGGGTGGGCGATGGCGTTCTGGGCGGCGGCGTGCCTCGGCGTCGCCGGGCTGTGCACCCCGTCGCGCTGGCTGCGGCTGCTGTCGGTGCTGGCGCTCGCGACCATGAACGGCCTGGTCGCGCTGTGCTTCGCCACCGGCAACCCCACCGGCACCGGCGCCGGCACCTACGCCGTGCTGGCGGGGCTTGGCTATTACCTGGCCTGGAGGCGCAGCGATGAGGGCGTATGATTTCGGCTTGGGCCACCTGGCGCGCACCACCAAGCAGGCGTTCCGGCGGGAACCCTGGTGGGCCGAGTTCTGGTCCGCCGTCACCGCCATCGGCTGGGCCGTCGTGTCCTGGACCAGCCCGGACGCCCTGGGCGCATGGCCGTCCATGCAGGTGCTGTTGCGCGTCGGCGGCGAACAGTTCTGGCAACTGGCGGGCTTCGGCCTGGGCGTGGGGCAGCTCTGGTTCCTGGTGGCGGACCGGCGATGGCTGCGATGGGGAGTTGCCGTGATGATGTGCTGGTTTTGGGCGGTGCTGACGCTGGGCGTGTGGACGGCGTTGCCGGGCGCGCCGGGCGCGCCGGGCGCGGCGGTGTACGCGGGCTGGTGCGGGATCAACGTGTTCTCGATCCTGCGCCTGCTGCGGCAATACGGCTGACCCGGGGGTGGCAATGGACACGAATCTCTGGTGGGTGGTCACCGCCGCCGCCGTGCCCTCGGTCGCGAGCGGCCTGTGGGTGTTCTGGCGCTGGTGGCTGGAGCGCAACGACAAACGCAAGGACAGCACCCTCACGCGGGAACAGGCGTCGCTGCGGGACCTGGAAACGCAGCGCGCGGCGCTGGTGCGGGAGCACGCGGACCTGTTCGACCGGATGCGCGCCGAGTTGCTGCGGGCCTTGGCGCGATTGGTCGAGATGGAGCGCGACCGCGACCGCGGCTGGGACCTGGCGCGCTGGTGGCACCGCCGCGCGCACGAGCTGCGGCTTGCCGGGCTGAACGCGCAGGTGATGGTGGCCGGGCTGAGCGCGCGGGAGGAAGTGCCGGTGCCGGCCTGGCCGGACATGACGGTGCCGGTGCTGGAAGGCCCGAAGCCGGATGCCATGAAGCTCGACGCCCTGAAGCCGGATGACCCCAAATTAGGTGACGCCCCATGAGCGCGTTCGAACAGGCGTTCGCCATCATCGTCGGCCACGAGGGCGGGTTCACCGCCAACCCGCAGGACCCTGGCAACTGGACCGGCGGCGCGGTCGGGCGGGGCGCGTGCCGCGGCACCAACTGGGGCGTCTCGGCGGCGTCCTACCCCACGCTCGACATCGCGGGCCTGACTTTGGACGGCGCGCGGGGGGTGTACCGGCGGGATTACTGGGACCGGGTGCGCGGGGACGATTTGCCGGCGCCGCTGGCGTTGCTGGTGTTCGACGCGGCGGTGAACGCCGGCGTGGGCCGCGCCGCCCGCTGGCTGCAAGGCGCCGTGGGCGCGAAACCCGACGGCCTGCTCGGCCCGGCGACGCTGGCGGCGGCGCGGGCGGCGGATGCGACGGAGGCGATGGCCGAGTTCCAGGCGCAGCGCCTGGCGTTCATGGCGTCGTTGCCGGGGTGGCGGATTTTCGGTCTCGGCTGGGCGCGCCGGCTGTGCCGGCTGCCGTACCAGGCGATTGCAATGGAGGCTTAGCATGGTTCAGGACAACACAGGCTTGAGCGCCGCCGGCGTCGTGGCGTTGAACCTGGCGCCCGAGATCGGCCGCTGGCTGTTTGGCCCGGACGCGGCGCAGGTGGCGGCGGCGGTGCAGTCGGCGCTCGTTGCCACGACCGGCACCGCCGACCCGGCCGCCCAGGTCGCCGCGCTGGAGAACTCGGACACCGCGGCCGCGCTCCGCGTGGCGCTGGCCGCCATCGCCGACGCCCACGCGGCAGCGGCGGACACGGCTGGCGCGCAGGCGGCGTCCGCGCTTTCGCAGGACCGTAGCCCGATGGCCTGGGGCGCGCCCATCGTGAGCGTCGTGGTGCTGGTGACGTTCGGCGCCGTGGTGTCCATCGCGCTGTTCCGCCCGGTGCCCCCGGCGTCGGAGGCGATGCTGAACGTGCTGTTGGGCACGTTGGGGGCGATGGCGACCAGCGTGGTGGCCTACTGGGTGGGGTCGTCCGTGGGCAGCGCGCGGAAGGACGAGCGGCTGGCGCGGCTGGTGGAGCGGGAGCGTTAGGCCGCTTTGGTCCCGCCATGGACCGGGTACCGCGACACCCACGACGCCAGCCTGCCCATCGGCCTTGCGTCGTGGCGCGCCAGCATGGCCGGGTTCGCGAACACGACGAAGCTGTCCTTGGCACGGGACACTGCCACGTTCAGCAGGTTCGGCTTCTGGTCAAGGAAGCCGGTCGCGGCGGGGTTCGTGGCACAGACCGAAAACACCACCACCGGAGCCTCGGCGCCCTGGAGCCTGTGCACGGTTCCCACGATCAAACCATCCAAAGCGGCGTAATCGCCCGCGAGGGCCTCGCGGATGCGGTTGTCAAGCAGCTTCGCATGCGCACGGTACGGCGTGACGAACGCCACCGCCCGGCCAAGCGGCCCATACTTGTCTTCGATGGCCGCGCGGTTTTGCCGCAGCCATTGGACAATGGCCTCGGCCTCGATGGGGTTCTGCTGCGATCCACCGGAGGGCCGCTCCGCCACGCTGGGCACCGCGATGTGGCCGACGGGCTGGATCGGACCGGTCTCAGTGAGTTTCCGGTGCGTGGTCATGCGCCCCTCGTAAACCACCTCGTTGCACCAGCTGATGATTTGCGGCAGGCAGCGGTAATGCCTCGACAGCATGACCGGTTTATGAGCGCTGACGCGCTCGGCCATCAGCATGGCGCTGCCCTTGGAAATCGATCCAGCGCCCTCGGCAAGCGCCAGGTCCGGCCCCCGAAGGCGGCACGCGGTCCGGAGGAAGCGGTCGCCTGCTGGGGTTTCGGACCACACGGGGTCGAGTTGCTTCGTGTCGCCGACGATGAGCGCACGCCGGGCTAGCGCAAGCGAGGCCGAAACGATCTCCGCCGGCGCCTGGCCCGCCTCGTCGACGATCAACAAGTCAGCCGCGCCCCAAGCTTGGTTGCGATAGGCAGATGCAAAGCGCGGAAGCGAATGGGCCGTGGCCACCACGCAGGGCGCCAGCATCAGCATGGGGCCGATTTCCTCGCGAAGACGGTCGATAGCCTTGGCCGGCGGCTGGTACATGGCATTCGAGCGTATGGCCTGTTCGCGCCCTTGCAGGTGCAGCAGGAATCTCGCCTCCCAATACCGCGCAGCCAAGTGGAACGCCTCAACCCTCGGCCCCACGTCGATCGCGTCCTCAAGCGCGTGGAAGGCGGCAAAACCGTCGGGTAAGTCTCCCGTTTCCAGTTTCCGCGCCAGTTCGATAAAGGTGGATCGCTGTGCGCCGCCGCCGAGCAGCCGCCCGGCCAAATCCACGAAACCCCGGGACGCCGCCGCAAGCATCGAACTCGCGGCAAGCCATCGCGACCACCGCGCCGCGACCGTTTCCATGGCGGCAACACGGGTTTGGGCGTCCGCAAGCCGCTCGTAATGCCCGGCGATCTCAGTTTTGGTGGCGTCCAGCAGCGTCAATGCCGCCGCGGCGTCGTCCTCCATGCCAAGGGGGATTTGCGGCATCAGCAGACGCGCTTGCCGGACGGCGGCGACCGCCTGGGTGCGCTCGCCCCGCCCCGTAAACAGGCGCCGCAGCTTGGACCAAAACGTTCGCGGCGGGCTCAGGGCCGTGACCGCGCGCTCCAGCCCATCTCGCCTCTCCTGCCACCCGGCAATGGCTTGCGCTTGCGCCCGTTCATCGTTCCGGGCTTGTGGAAGCTCGGCCGCCATGGCCTCGTCGCCTGCCAAAAGCTGCTGTCGCGCGAGGCGGCTCGCGTCGAGCAGGGGCAGGAGCTTGCGGAACCCGGCACGCACCGCGCGCTGCTTGCCAACCACGTCCGAGACGGCGCTGCGCAGGAGCCGCGTTGCGCTTAACAGGTCAATGGCAGCGTCGCCGGTGAACGCCCGGCACTTTTCCAGCCAAGCCGCGGCCACAGGCCCAACGTCGCCCGTCTGCATCCCGCTCGCGCTGCCATGGGGCGTGGGCAGGGCAGGGCGGTCCATGGATGGGCTGGCCTCCCGGATCAGCAGCTGGAACCGCCCCCAATCCTGCCGGTCCCGTTCGGCTTGCGGGCGGTCTCGTGGCGGGAGCTTGGCAAGGTCGGTCGTAAACGCGCGCGCAATGCGCCCGCTCGGGGCGAACCAGCCATATGAGGCGATGTCCGGCAACCAGCGGGCGAACACATCCGCATCGTCATGCAACGCGGCAACCCCATCAAACCCGCCGATGACGTTGGTCACCGCCTTATTCGTGGCGGCGGTCGCAAGGATGAGCGCGGGGGCAGGGCTTGGCGCGCTGCTGAGCAGCGGGTCCGTCATCGCCGATGCGGCCACGGCCCGCATCATCGAGGTTTTGCCAGTGCCGGGCGGTCCCTGGACGGCCATGATATCCGACCGCGACGCAGTAAGCACGGCGACGCGCTGCGACGACTCAAGGGGAAACGCCACGCGTCCCATCCCAGCCGCCTTTGGGTTGCTGTCCATGTGCGCGACATGGCCGTCCGCCGCGTCCAGCAGCGCCCGGAGGTCTAGTTCCGGCTGCCGGGTCGCATCCGGGCCGGTCCAGCAGCCCCGGTTTGGCTGGCATGCGCAGGACAGCGTCGTAAAGGCCCGCAATGGCTTGCACCGGGCCCGCCGCTGTCTCCACCGGCACGAGCCGCGTCATCAAGGGCGTCCGCCCCGCCATGGCGCCCGGCGCACGCCCCAAGTCCTGCTGCAAGGGATCCACGCCCGTCACCTCCCGTAGCAGGCCGAGGCCACGCCCGATCCACTCCGCAAGGCTTTCTGCATCCGGCAGATCCACCGCCTTGGCAGTCCAGGCCTCCGCCGCCTCCAAGGCGCCGATGTCCGTCTCTTTCGGTTCAGCGCCGGGTTGCTCCAGGTAGCTGGCGTTGAGGCGTGGGAGGGCGTCGCCCGGCACCGCGATGCGGAACTTGTCCTGATTCAGCGGCTCTGGCTCGACCAGCAACGGCACCGCGAGCAGCACGCTGGGGCGGCCCGCAAAACGGCCCACCAGCAGCAAATGCTGGCCCTCCCCAAAGCTGTCGTCCTCTGGAAGTTCGGTCTCGTCCCAGATGGCGCGGTCCGGGCCAACCGGGTCAGCATCCTTCGCCAAGGCGTCGAGGTTCTCATTGCCGATCGCGTTTCGCCAATACCCGATTACGGTGCCAGCCCCGGCGGCGCGGCGGACCTCGCTGGACGGGCGGTACATCCACCGCTCGAAGCCATTGGTCGCAACTCCAGCGGGGATAAACCAGTGCTTCACGCTGCGATCCCAGCCGGCGCCCCGGTCCTTTGCGGCGTCCTTTTCAGAAAACGGAACGTTAAGCCAAACGCCACCGTCTCCCCGCGACGGAGGAGGGGTCCTGCGCGTTGCGGCGTGCCGCTTGCCGGTACGGCCGTTCGAAACTCCTTGGCCCATCCACACTACCTCTCTGGCACGCCAAGCGTATTGAGGAGAAGTCATTGCGGCAACGTGGGAAGCGCGGCGGTCTCACCGCCAGCATGACAGCCCGGTCAGCGACGCGCCGTTACCGAGGCGAACACGCAGCGTGAGCTTGCCTTCGCACAGCATCGGCCGCGGGCGGTTTTGTATCATCTGGCGGAGCGGGAGCGCTAGCGCCGGCAGGGGTCGCGGTGGCTACTTAGCGCGCCTGCAGCCGGGGCAGGTTCCTGAGCAGGGCCTAAGCGAAGTTGGCCGGGTCCAGCCATACGGCGCGCGATAGCAGCTTCGCGGCGCGGATGCGTTGTCCCTGGCGCCAGAACGCCTTGCCGCTGCCCCGGTAACCGCCGGCCAGGAAGGGCCGTTTCAGGCCGAAGCTGTCGAACAAGCCCTGATGGCGGGCATACATGCGCTCCCGCATGGCGTAGTCCTCGCACGCGAACCGGGTGCTGATGATGGAGTTCTCGTGCTGGCAATATAAGTACAGCAGTTCCGGGACCCGCACCGCCCGCAGGCCGACCTCCGCCAGGCTCAGGAAGTAATCCCAGTCCTCGTTGCCGGCCCTGAACACTTCTTTTTCGCAGTAGCCGCCGCTCCGCTCCCACAGGGCGCGCCGCACCACGGTGCCGGGGTGGAGCATCCACTGTTCCGTGAGCAGCGCGCGCGTGTCGCGGACCGGGAATTGCAGGTCGCCTGACGCCGCCGCGAACAGCCGGTAATCGGAGTAGGCCGCGCCGCAATCCGGATGCTCCTGCAACGCCTGGAGCAGCTTCTGCAGGTGGGTCGGCGCCAGAATGTCGTCGCAATCGAGCGCCATGACGAACTCGCCGGCGCTCTGGCGCATCCCGGTGTTCCGGCCCGCCGCCTGACCACGGTTTTACTCGTGGCGCACGATCCTGATCCGCGGGTCGTAAGGCTCTCCACGATGGCCCGGCCCTCGTCGGTGCTCGAAGCGTCATCGACGACGATGGCCTCCCACGCCGCATGGGTCTGCCGCAACACGCTGCCGAGGCATTCGCCCAAATACTCGGCAAACGTGTGGTAGAACGGGATCACGATGCTCACGAGTGGGTCCGGCATGGTCAACACCCGTTTCAGCTGCGTCATCAGTAAGGCAGTTCCAGCACCAACTTAGGATGGGCGAGGAAAACTCAATACTTTCAGCCCTGCGCAATCGTATAGGCGCTCTCATGCGACGAGACGGGCGGCGGCGCCCTACTCCGCCACAACCTCGCCAGACCCGCCGAACTCCGCCGGGAAGTCGCGCAGCTTCGGCAGCCCGTCCCGCATCGGCAGCACCGTGTCCGCGTAGTTGACGTGCACGCCCGGTGTGAAGGCCAGGGTCGGCAGCGTGGCGGCGAACACGTCCACCAGGCCCAGCGTCGGATGGGTGGACATCAGGTGCCCGCCGCACTTCGCGCAGTACTGCCGCTGGGTCATCTCGGTTTTCTGGAACATCGCCACATGCTCCGCGCCCGACGTAACCCGCACCGCGTCCGGCTTCCACAAGGTAAAGGCGTTCACCGGGCCGCCGGACCACGAACGGCAGGACCGGCAGTGGCAGTAGCCCATCGCCTCCGGCTCCCCGGCGACCTCCAACGCGACCGCGCCGCAGAAGCAGCTTCCGGAATGAGCCATCGCAACCCCCCTTTGACTATTGGCCTCCGGCGCCAGGACCAGAGGGTGACGTTACGATAATGGACGCGGGCCGCCCCCTGTGTGCCCCCGCGGCAACAATGGACAAAAAACATGCCGGCCGTCTCGCCCGCGGGCGAGCGGCGCGCGTTGCGCCGGTGTAGTGACGGGGCGAGTGCGGCGTTCGCATGGGCCGGAGCGCTGCTTTGAGGAGACCGACCATGACGCTGCGCACCACCCTGCTGGCCGCCACCCTGCTGGCCCCCCTGTGCGCCCAGGCGCAGCCCATCAGCGGCGTGTACATCGGCGTCGGCGCCGGCGTGAACTTCCTACAGGATGCGGAGCTTCGGTCCGCCGCCATCGACGGCGCCAACTTCGACCTGAACAAGACCCGGCTGCGCTTCGATCCCGGGTTCCGCGCCCTGGCCAGCGTCGGCTATGGCCTCGGCAATGGCGTGCGGATCGAGCTGGAGGGCGACTACTTCCGCAACGGCCTGTCGCGCGTCGGGCGCAACAGCGCAGGCTCCGTGTTCGATGGCAGCTTCCAGACCCTGCCGGTCCGGGCGCGCGGCGACCGGGAGAAGTTCGGCGGCTTCGTCAACGCCCTGTTCGACATCGACCCCAACCTGCTGGGCCTCGGCGGGCTGCCGCTCGCCATCACGCCCTACGTCGGCGTAGGCGTAGGCTACCTGCACTCGCGGAACCAGAACGTCTACCTGGACGGCCGGAACCAGTTCCTGGTGCGCAGCACCGGCTCGGACGGCAACTTCGCCTATCAGGCCATCGTCGGCCTGGCGCTGCCGATCGAGGCGCTGCCGGGCCTGGCGCTCACGTTCGAGTACCGCTTCACCGGCCTGGCCGGGGACCGCGAGTACAAGGGCCAGTTCTTCGCGCCCGGCGTCGCCACCCGGGTGCGCCTGCGCGAAAACGACGACTTCAACCACAGCGTGCTGGCGGTGGCGCTCCGCTATGCGTTCAACACGCCGCCGCCGCCGTCGCCGGTTCCGGTGGCGCCCCCCACGACCCAGGTGGTGCCGTCCCGCAGCTACCTCGTGTTCTTCGACTGGGACCGCGCGGACCTCACCGACCGCGCCCGGCAGATCATCGCCGAGGCCGCCACCGCCTCCGCCCGCGTGCAGACCACCCGCATCGAGGTGCAGGGCAACGCCGACCGCAGCGGCACGCCCGCCTACAACCAGGCGCTATCCCTGCGCCGCGCCCGCGTGGTGTCGGCCGAGCTGACGCGGCAGGGCGTGCCGCAGTCCGCGATCACCGTCCAGGGCTTCGGCGACACCCGGCCCCTGGTGCCCACCGCCGCCGGCGTGCGCGAGCCGCAGAACCGCCGGGTGGAGATTGTCGTGCGGTAAACGGGCCTAGCAGGCGCTGGGGACCATCCGCGCGGCGTAATTTCCCGCTGGACTGGCGCCGCCATCGGGCGCAGCGTCCGATGTGCGGCGCACGCCCAGCATCCGCGCCGCGGTTTGCCCAGCCCAGCCCGGCCCTGCCTTTGCGAGCCATGCCACCGTGAGCCGTCTTCCACCAGGGAGAAGCCCGTCATGCGCTGCCGTCCCGAGCCGATTCCCGGCGCAAGCTCCCCCAGGCGCTTCGTGGAACGGCTCGGTCCCGTGCTTGCCGTGTGCCTGTGGGGCGCGGCCTGGCCCGTCCCCATCGCGCAGGCGGACGTGGTGGGCGAGTGGAACGTCGCGGCCTTGCAAATCCTGGCTGGGACCGGGTGGCAGGTGCCGCGCCAACAGCGGGCGCTCGCGATGATGCACGCCGCCGTCGCCGACGCGGTGGACGCCGCCCAGCCAGCTCCCGGCGCGGCGGCGGCATCCCAGGCTGCCGCCACCGTCTTGCGGGAGCTGGTTCCAGCCGCCGCGGAGCGCATCGACGCCGCCCACGCCACGCGGCTCAATGCGGTGGCCGACCCCGGCGCCAAGGCTGGCGCGGTTGCCCTGGGCACCGCCGCCGCCCGCGCCGTGCTGGCCGCGCGTGAGGCCGACGGCGCGGACTGGGCCACCGGCTACGCCGCCGCGGCTGCTGGCCCGGGTGTTTACCAAGTCACCGGCGAGGGCAGGATGGCGGCCCCGCTGCTGGGACGGATGCGGCCCTTCGCGCTGGCCGCCGCCAGCCAGTTTCGCCCGCCGCCGCCGCCGCCACCGCCAATCGGCAATGCCCAGTTCGTGCGCGACCTGGCGGAGGTGCGGAAGCTGGGCGGGGCGCAATCGAGCGCGCGCACCGCCGAGCAAACGGCCATCGCCCTGTTCCACGTCCCGCCGGGCAACCTGCCGTGGAACGCGATTGCCCGGCAGCTCATCGATGCGCGCGCCTTGCCGTTGCCCGCGTCGGCCCGGCTCATGGCGCAGTTGAACGTCGCCCTCATGGACGCCTTCATCGCGGGCTACGACGCCAAGTACGAGTATGCGTTCTGGCGTCCCGTCACGGCGATCCGCGCCGGCGGCGACGAGGCCTGGACGCCGGCCGTCGTGAATCCGTTGTTCCCGGAGTACCCCTGCCAGCACTGCATCGTCGGCGCGGCGGCAGCGGCGGTGCTGGAACAGGCGATGGGCGACGGCGCCGTGGCGTTCACGGTCGATGGGCCGGGTGGGGCGGTCCGCGCCTACCGGAGCTTCCGGCACTTCGCCGAGGAAGAAGCGGTCTCGCGGGTTTACGCCGGGGTGCACTACCGCTGGTCGGTGATCGTCGGGACGGCGCTGGGCCAGCAGGTCGGGGCGTGGGTCGCCGGGAACGCGCTGCCTTAAGCGCCGCGTGAGACGCCCGCCAAATCCTCCGCCACCTCCGGCGCAAGCTCCATCAACACACGCAGCAGCGCCGCCCGCGCGTCCCGCGCCGTCGCATCCAGCGCCGCTGTGTCCAGCCCCAGCGCCTTTGCCCGCGCGCCCGCCGTCCGCGCCGCCGCGTAGGCGCGCCGCGTCCACGGCAGCACCGCCGCCGGGTCCCGGCCCAGCCCAGCGTCCTCCAGCCCGGCGCGCAGCAGCAGCGCCGCCGCCTGGTTGAACGGCTCGCCGCCGGCGCCCTCGATGGCCGCGTGCAGCGCCAGCGCGTCCGCAGCCGCGCCCGTTTCCACCAGCAACGCCAGCAGCCGCCCCGCCGCGCCGTGCCACACCGGCCCGCCCGGCTCGGTCTGCTGCACCAGCGCCGAGAGGTACGCGCGCCGCAGCAACGCGGGCGTCGGCTGCGCCAGGCCCACCACCGGCGCACCGTGCCCGGCGAACAGCGTGATGCGGCCGTCCGCCGCCTCCATAATGGCGTCCAGCCCCGCGGCCCGCACGGCCCGCGCCAGCTCCTCGGCCGTCGGCAGGAACTGCACCCGGCCCCACCCCACGTTCTCCAGCGTCGGCAGGTCGTGCGGCGTGATGACGGCCCGCGCGCCGTCCCGCACCGTTGCCACGATCCGCCCGCCCGGCGTCAACCGAGCCGCCAGCGCCGCCAGCAACGCGCCCGCGTCCTCGTACAGCTCCAGCACGCCGGTCACCAGCGCCACGTCGAACGGCCCGTCCGGCAGCGCCTCGGGCGGCGGCAGCTCCTGCCTGATGTGCGGGCCGAGCCACAGCGCGCCCTCGTCCGCCGCCGACGCCGCGTCGAACCCCACGGCGTCCCACCGCCACACCCGCCGCGCCAGGTCCGCCGCCCAGCCGAAGCCGCAGCCCAGGTGCAGCATCCGCCGCGCGCCGGACAGGTCCGTGCGCAGCAGCAGCGCGATGTCGGTGAACGCCGGGCCGTCCAGCTCCAGCGTCATGCGCTGCTGCGCCGGCAGCACCTTCCAGTCCGAGTGCTCCGGCAGCATGGCGCCCGCGTTGAACCGGCTGTCGCACGCGGCGCAGCGCAGCATCAGGCAGTCTCCGTCGGTGCCGATCACCGCGCGCAGGTGCGCCGGATGCGGCCCGGCGTCGCCGCACACCGGGCAGGGCGCCGGCACCCGCTCGTCCGGCGTTCGTGTGACCTGAACGCTCAAGCGGCGCGGGCACGCGCCAGCGTCACGCCCTGCCGTTCGAACAACGCCCGCCAGGCGCGCGGGCGCCAGTGCCCGGCCTCCGGCTCGGCGCCCAGCCCATCGAACGCGATCCGCCCGCCCGGCGCGTCCATTTCGAACGCCCGTTCCGTCCCGTCCACCACCAGCAAATCCACCCGCGCCGACGGCCAACGCGCCACGAGCAACCCATGCAGCCGCGTGGCCCGGGCCATGGCGACCGGTTCGTCCACCACGTCCTCCGGCGTATGCCGCAGCCACTCCCGCACGCACAGCACGGACCGCCCGGCCGCGTTCCTGTCCATGCGCTGGACCAAATGCGCGTATTTCTGCCGCAGCGCCGGCGCCTGCAACGCCAGGTCCGGCAGTATCAACCCGGCGCCGTCCCGCGCGAAGTCATGCGGGTGCAGCGTGCCGTACCGGGTGCACAGCACGCCCTGCAGCTCCTGCCGGATGTCCAGGCGCGCGGGGTCGAACAACCCGGCGAAGTCCTGTTCCAACAGCATTACCAACGAGTTGTAGTGCGCCACCCACCAGTCCAGCGGATACGCCGCCTGGGTGCGGAACACCTGCCGGATGTTGTGCGCTGGGCCGCACCAGTAGCCGAGGCCCAGCACCACGTCGTATCCATGCCCCAACGCCACCGCCGGCCTCCGTTGATTATGGCAGCGTAACGCAGCTGGCGGGCTGGCGCCAGAGCGGGAGGGTTGCCGATGAGCGTGCTGATCAACGTGGACGTGCCCGACCTCGGCGCGGCCACCGCCTTTTACACCGAGGCGTTCGGCCTGGAAGTCCGCCGCCGCTTCGGCCCCACCGGCGTCGAGTTGTCCGGCTGGCCCACGCCGTTGTTCCTGCTGCAAAAAGCCGCGGGCACGGCCGGCCCCCCCGGCAGCCAGCGGACCTATGAGCGGCATTGGACGCCGGTCCACCTGGACGTGGTGGTGGACGACATCGACGCGGCGCTGTCCCGGGCGGTCCGCGCGGGCGCACACGTGGAACGGGACCCCGCGACGGCAGCCTGGGGCAAGCTGGCGGTGCTGGCGGACCCGTTCGGACACGGGCTATGCTTGATCCAGTTCCTGAACCGCGGCTATGACGAGATCGTGGACCCTTGACGCGCGGCGTTGGCATCCATGCGAGGGCTTTGCTACAGAGGGGTCCGGCGCCGGGTTAGCTCAGTTGGTAGAGCACCTGATTTGTAATCAGGGGGTCGCGGGTTCGAACCCTGCACCCGGCACCATAATATCTACAATGGCTTATCACCCTGTTAAACTGGTTCTGCAACGGCCTGGCCTTGTCAGCGGACCCCGCGGAACACCGTTGCCTGGCGGGTGTTGGCAGGATGCTCACCCCGCGCGGGCACACGGCCACGTCAGGACACATACCGCCCGCCCCCGGCATCTTGGGCCTGCCCCAGCGCCGCCAGGGTTTTCAGCATCGGCCCTAGCTTGGCCGGGCGCGCGCCGCGGAAGCGGCGGGCCAGGTCCGCAGGCGCGGCGGGGGTGCGGGACAGGGTGGCGCGCAACGCCACGAACTGCGCTTCCGGCGCGCGGGGCCAGGCGGGCAAGGCCGCGTCGGCATCCACGGCCATGGCGAGCTGTTCCTTGCGGGCGGCTTGCGCCACCTCCGCCGGGGCCTGGAAGGCGGGGCGGAGCCAGCGCACGACGCCGGTTGCCTCCTCCGCCTCGCGCTCCCGGTTCAGCGCCACCACCCGTTCCACGATGGCGGCGGCGGGCAGGTCCGCGGGCCAGTCGTAGGCATCGGCGACAGTGGCGTCCAGGCGGTCATGCAGGTGGCGCAGTATCTCGACGTGCCCGGCGTCCAGCACGTCCCGCTCCGCGTCGGTCAGGGTTTGGCCGGCGCGGATGGCGGCCAGGACGTTGTAGAGGCCGGTCAGGGTCAGATGCGGGTGCGCGGCCAGGCGCGCCTTGCGCAGCGCGTCCAACTCCTCCGCCAGCGCGGCGATGGCGGCGGCTTGCGCTGTGGTGGCGGCGGGAAAGGGGAAGGGGTCGAAGCATTTAGTTTTGACGTAAACAGGATCATTGCCGAACCCAAGCCATCCGCCGGCCGCCGGTGCCCATGTCGTGTGAATGCGCGATGACAGCACGCCCAGGTGAAAGGCATCGGCGCTGGCAATACAGATCAAGGCGTCGTCTGGTAGTATCGAAGCATCGAGAAACCTGAAAACACGATGCTTGGACGTAGCTACCGTTGCAATGTAACGCGGCAAACCCAACAGCGCGGTTCGTATCTCCCGCCGCGGCTCCCCAAATATCCACCAAGCATCGCGGTAGGCGCTTCGGTTATTCTGATCGCGGTCTGGTTTCACATGCAACAACAAATGCTGGAACACGGCCGGATACCGTCGTCGCACCTCATCTTCTCTCAGTCCAAACAAGTCAATGACCATCAAGCCCCGGCTGGTGCCGGTTATGTCGCGGCCATGCAAATAGGGACGAAGGTGCAAATCCAGCCCCGGCACTCTGCCCACGCCCAGCGCCGCCGCCTTCGCGGGTGACACAATAAATCCAGCGCCAAACAACGTCATGCCACGGCTAGCAATTCGTTCATTAGCGCGTAATGGTTGGGCCGCGTCCGGACTGGCCCCAATCGTCAGGTCTGCGTTCACCACGCCGTTCCACACATTCAAATCCACCTCAGGCATGCCGGCAGCGTTTTCTCGTGACACCAACCCTAACCGGCCCGGCCCCGCCCCGCCCCGGCCGCTGCTACGGTCATTGCAATCCGCACCGCCGCAGTGCCTGCACCTTGCGACCAGGGGTGATCCGGGATGGCAAACACCAGCCGCAACGGCTTTGGCCCTGTTATTGCGTCCGCTACCACCCGACGGCCGAACACCTGGCGGATACTGTTGCTAGTGATGAGGCCAAACTGCCGTACTTTGCCTGCTCTTACCGCTTGCGCAGCACGCCACCAGAAAAACATCGCGAGGTCGGCAGACTGCGGCACCTTCGGATAGGCGGCCCATAACGCTTCGGTGTAGCCGTCACCCAGGCTTTCCCGCAAATACTTGGCCCCAGTGAACGGCGGGTTGCCCACGATGAAGTCCGCTTCCGGCCAAGCCACCTGCTTGCCGCCCACCGGGCGCAGCGTCAGCGCCTGGTCCGTGAGGTCCGGCACGTCCTCCCCCGTGATCGGGTGCCACATCGTGCGCCCGCCCCAGCGCGTGACGGGCCGGCCGGCGCTGTCCTGGTCGGCCTCCGTCCGGGCATACGCCAGCAGCGCGTCAGCCTCGCGGATGGTGCGGAAGTCCCGCAGGATCGGCTCCGCCGGAGGGGCGCGCCCGTTGGTGCGGAAGTGCCATTGCAGGTAGCCGATCCACAGCACCAGCTCCGCCACCGGCACGGCGCGCGGGTTCACGTCCAGGCCAAGAAACTGGTGCGGGTCCACCGTGGCGCCCGCCAGGTCCATCAGGGCGGTGTCGCCCCGGGCGTAGCCGGCCAGCGTTTCCAGCACCTCGCCTTCCAGCCGCTTCATCAGCTCAAGCGTGACATACAGGAAGTTGCCGGTGCCGCACGCCGGGTCCAGCACGCGGACCTGGCACAAGGCCGCATGGAAGCCGCGCACCGCCGCCGCCGCCGACAGGGCATCGTTGGCCTGCATGGCGGTGTCCGCCACGGCCACCACCGCGGCCCATTGCGCCCGCAGCGGTTCCATGACGGTGGGCAGCACCAGCCGCTCCACGAAAGGGCGTGGCGTGAACTCCGCCCCCAGCCGTCCCCGTTCCTTGATGGCGAGGGCTTGTTCCAGAAGGGTGCCGAAGATGGCCGGCTCCACGTCCGCCCAATCCTTGCCGGCGGCGGTGA
>CAXTCN010000013.1:0-70842 GCA_964242575.1 uncultured Acetobacteraceae bacterium
TGTCCCGATCCTATCGGAAGCTTCCGCGTCGCGTTAAGTCCGACAGGCTGCTAGGTGACGCGATCGTCAGGACCATCAAACCGACCGCGCCTGATGCCGCCGAACGCGGGTATCCCACACTTCCTTATGCTCTCCAAATAGTGTGTGAGTTCTTCGCCCACAAACCTCGCTTTGCTCTGGTTTCTGCTGAATTAAATCTCTAGTTCGTTTGTTACTGAAAGCCCCGTAAGTAAGCAAGTGTTCCGATCCAGATCGTGTTGAGCCCTTGAGCTACTGCTGCATCATAGCTAGTCCTAGATGCCTTCTTAGCCGGGATCTGAAGAGGCTTCGGCGCATTCTGACCCAAGGTCGAACGGACCTGATTTAGCAAAATGTGTCCCGTAGGCGGTGCACGCCAGGTAGAGACAACTCGATCTCTAGATACAGTCATGACTTGCCCATTTGCAGGGTCGAAGACGGCGGCCCGGACCTTGCCTCCATGCTGCAGAGGCTGCCCGATCGGCTCGCCTGTGCGAGCGTCCCAGATTTGGGCAGTGTTGTCCTGGGACGCGGTGACGACCCGTTCGCCCGTACGGTCGAAGACGGCGGCCCAGACCGCGTTTCCATACTGCAGAGGCTGGCCGATCGGCTCGCCGGTGCGGGCATCCCAGATTTGAGCGGTTTTGTCCGAGGACGCGGTGACGACCCGCTCGCCCGCAGGGTCGAAGACGGCGGCCCAAACCGCGCCGCCATGCTGCAGGGGCTTGCCAATCGGCTCGCCGGTGCGGGCATCCCAGATTTGGGCGGTTTTGTCCGAGGACGCGGTGACGACCCGCTCGCCCGCAGGGTCGAAGACGGCGGCCCAAACCGCGCCGCCATGCTGCAGGGGCTTGCCAATCGGCTCGCCGGTGCGGGCATCCCAGATTTGGGCGGTGCTGTCCTGGGATGCGGTGACAACCCGCTCGCCCGTGCGGTCAAAGACGGCGGTGACCCTCCCCTTATGCTGCATAGGCTTCCCAATCGGCTCGCCAGTACGGGCATCCCAGATAAGGGCAGTCTCGGCCTGGCACCCATCCATCACCCGCCCGCTCGTGGCGTCGAAAGCGGAGGTGGGTACCGCGCACTCATGGTTCAGGGGCTGACCGATCGGCTCGCCAGTGAGAGCGTCCGAAAAACCGAAAAGCGTATCGCTCGACATCGTAATGACCCTCTTTCCGGTGGGGTCGAAAACGACGTTCTTGACCATCCCCCCATGCTGCAAGGGCTTGCCTATAGGCTCGCCGGTGCAGGTATCCCAGACAAGAGCGATTTCGTCATCGAATACGGTGACGACTCGCTCGCCCGTGAGATCAAACATGGCGTTGGTGATCGCTCCCTTATACTTCAACAACTTGGCGATCGGCCTGTCGATGCGGGCGTCCCAGACGCGGGCGGTTTTGTCTTGGGATGCGGTAACGACCCGCTCGCCTGTGGGATCGAAAACGGCGGTATAGACTGCGTTTCCATGCTGCAGAGGCTTGCCGATCGGCTTGCCGGTACGGACATCCCAGATTTGGGCGGTTTTGTCCGAGGACGCGGTGACGACCCGCTCGCCTGTGGGATCGAAAACGGCGGTATAGACTCCGTTTCTATGCTGTAGGGGCCTGCCGACTGGCTTGCCGGTGCGGGCGTCCCAGATTTGGGCGGTGCTGTTAGCAACGGTGACGACCCGTTCGCCTGTGTGGTCGAAGACGGCGGCCCCAACCTCGCCCCCATGCTGTAGGGGCTTGCCGACCGGCTTGCCGGTGCGAGCGTCCCAAATTTGGGCGGTGTTGTCCTGGGAGGCGGTGACGACCCGTTCGCCCGTGTGGTCGAAGACGGCGGTGGAGACCGCGGCTCCATGCTGCAGGGGCTGGCGGATCGCCGCACCGGTGCGGGCATCCCAGATCTGGGCGGTTTCGTCATGGGATGCGGTGACGACCCGCTCGCCTGTGGGGTCGAAGACGGCAGTATAGACCTTGTCTCCATGCTGCAGAGGCTTGCCGATCGGCTCGCCGGTGCGGGCGTCCCAGATGCGGGCGGTCCTGTCCTCGGACGCGGTCACGACCCGCTCGCCGGCTGGGTCAAAGACAGCAGCCCAAATTCTTTTCTTGTGCTGCAGAGGCTGGCCAATTGGCTCGCCGGTGCGGGCGTCCCAGATGCGGGCAGTCCTGTCCTCGGACGCGGTCACGACCCGCTCGCCCTTAAGGTCAAAAACCGCCTTGTAGACTTTGCTCTTATGCTGCAAGGGCTTGCCGATTGGCTCGCCAGTGCGGGTGTTCCAGATCCGGGCGGTGTTGTCGTGGGATGCAGTAATTATCCGCTCGCCCGCAGAGTCGAAAACGGCGGTTTCGACCAAGTCCTCATGCTGCAGAGGCGGCACTAGGAAACTATCTGCTGTCGTCCGCACCAGCTCGGCCCAAGGTGCAAGTTGATCCGGGTTGGTGTCGAGTGTCAGAGAGCCGGTTAGTCCGGCCAACGCTGCCCTTGCGGCCTCAAAGTATCGAGCGCGATCGTTTTCTATTTTCGCGAGGGAGGCTTGCGCGCGAGAGGTTTGTCGAGCTGCCTCGCGAGCCTCGGTATACGCCGCCTGGGAGCGTTCCTCTGCTTCTGTCGATACTCCAACAAAACCTACTGTGACAAGAGACGCGCCGACAAACAGCACCAGGAACACGACTGCAGCTATCCTGGCTCGGACCACGGCGTGACGTGCCTGCCGTTGGCGGCCCTCTGAAACTGCGATAGATGCCGCTAGGAAGCCCTGTTCTTCCAGGCTGAGGTCGTCGCGACGTTTCGAGAGCCAGTCCGTGGCTTGGGCCAGCATGCTGCCTCGCAGCAGCGGCCCGTCGTCGGTCGGATTGGCCAGCCAGAGTGCGACGCTCCCATGAATTTGGCGCAGCCAGGATTGGAAGGCACGGTCCCGGCTGATCCAGTCAACCAACTTGGGCCAGTGGCGGATCAGCGCCTCATGCACCACCTCGGCGGTTTCGCGTGTCGATGCCGGTGCGTTGGTTACTACCAGCCGGTTGTCCTCTCCCGCTAGACGTTGCGCAAGATGCCAGACCTCATCACCCAGTTCCCGGCGCTCGACGACGCGCCTCGTGTCCTCCTGCCCCTCGCCAAGCGTCACCAGCCGCGTGAATAGGCGCTGGAAGGCCTTCTCCATCTGCGTATTCGCGCCGTCCTGGGTCAGCGCCGTGAAGATCATCTCCGCTCGTTGTGCCACTGCGCCCTCGACGCCACCAATGGCGTCATAGCCCGCGCGCGTGATGGTCCTGTTCGCCTGTCGCCCCCACATCTCCCGCAGCGCGAACTGCAGCAAGGGCAGGCTGCCAGGCTTGCTCTCGACATCATCGAGCAGGGTCTGCACGAGCCCGGGGTCGAACGAAACCTCCATCTCCCTCGCCGGGCACACGATGGCTGCTTGCAGCTCGTCCCGGTTCATTGGGCCGAGGTTCTCCACATGACCTTGCAAAGCGTCAGCGAGCGACCGATACCGGAGCGCACGGCCATAGAAGTCGGCGCGCAAGGTCAAGATTAGGCTGATGTCGGGGCTGCTGCCCGTTGCCGGATCGGAGAAGCCGGCCAGCAGTACGTCGATGAAGCGCTGCCGGACCGCTTCGTCTTCGACGAGGGTAAACGCTTCCTCGAATTGATCGGCAATGAATAGAATGCGCCTGCCTTTATTGCGGCTGCGACAGTCCGCGAACACGTCGTGCAACGTGAGCTCGCCGGCCTGGAGGCTGGTGGCCAACTCCTTCGTGTTCTTCAGTCGCTCGGTATCGGAGGTGCTGTCCACGTAAAGCGGCACCATGGATCGAGCCAGCGCCCGGAAAGGATCGCGATCCGGCTCGGTGCCGATACGGAAGTAGCTGAAGAGCCAGTGGTCTGTACGGTGCAGCCACGGCGCGAGACCGGCTAGGACGATGGAGGATTTGCCCGTGCCGGAGGCGCCAACCAAGGCGGTCAAGCTTTGCCCGGTCACAGCCTCATTCAGCCGCTTAATCGCCGTATCGCGGCCGAAGAACATGTTCGCCTCGTCCGGGCCGAAATAGGCCAGCCCCGGATACGGACAGGGCTGGACCAGTGCCGCGTCAACGTGAGCCGGAAGCGCATGTTCGACGGCACGACCATAGAAATTCATGATCCCGACATGGACCGTGCCGGCCCCGGCAACGCCTTGGATATGGCCGCCAGTGATGGTCGTCTGGACCGTGCTGTCCGCCATTAAGGTATGTCCGTTCCTACTGGCTAATCCTTCGGGAGCGCACCGAAGGTTTGTGAGCCCATGTTGACGGTTCCAGCCCCCGCCACCCCCTGCACGACACCCCCGCTCATGGTGAACTGGATGTTGAACACGGCCCCATCTCCCACGTCTTGGGCTTTAAGCTGCTCGACTAGCTTGTGCAGCGCCTGTAGCACGTCGGGATCCTCGGTAGCCTTAACCGAAGCGACCTTCTCCTCAAGGACTCCTGCCTGTGCCTTGGACTTAGGGTCCTGCTCCAATGCCGTGACCGCTTTGGTGATCGGCGCGGTGTCGCCCCATTTGCGCTGGATCACCGTCTTCAGGCTGGCATAAGCGTCCTTGACCGCGGACTTGACCGTATCGGAGGCCATCGCGGGCAGGGCGGCAAGGATGGCGGTCGTGATCGGGTCCATGACCTGCTCCTAACACAACAATATCGAGACTGCATCGATATTGACCGCAAGAACGGCGCGGAACAAGAAGCGATGCTGGATGAACGGACAGACATGCCTGTCTAGGAAGGAGTCAAGAGGCTGACGTAACCTGGGGCGCAGCTCCTTGCGAGGAGGTCTGACCGGCCTTTGCCGGCCGTCCGTGCCCAGTAGAGAGCGTTGCATCCCCAAGTCGGCCATTGGGGTTTATACCGACCATACTCCACAGTAGGTTCAGTCACTTGGTTGACAACACCGGCTTCCCGTGCCGAGCGTGCGGGTATCCTATTATCAGACCGAGTGGCCGCGCCGCACGCGTGCCTACGAGTACGGCGTCTACACTGACCAGGTGCTGCAGAACTTCTTCATGCCGGGGATGTATGTCTTGACCAACCTGACGGCGGCGTGAGCCGAAGCCCATACCGAGTGGACCCGACCGGGTGGAGGGCAGGATCTCTCCCTCGCCCGGTGAAGTCGTGTGCACGAAATCCAGCTTCGCGACGCGAAGGAAACTCTCTCGGCGGTGATCGACCAGGCCCGGCAGGGAGAGCCCTCCATCATTACACAGCATGGCCGGCGGGAAGCCGTGGTGCTCAGCTTTGAGGAATGGGAGCGTCTGTCGCGCGTCCCCTCCTTTGGGCGGCTGCTGATGGCCGCTCCGCTCGAGCCGGACGACCTCCCGGCCAGGGACGCAGGCTCCTTGCGGGACCCGGACCTCTGAGGGCGTGTACCTGGTCGACACAAACGTCGTCTCTGCGGGTGCACCCGGTTCATCCCCGCGGGTGCGGGGAACAAGTGGTCTGCCACCAGGTCTAGCAGCTCCACGTCGGTTCATCCCCGCGGGTGCGGGGAACACGAGCCTGCGATGCATGAGATCGTGTCCGAAAGCGGTTCATCCCCGCGGGTGCGGGGAACACGCATTCAGACACGACGGCCCTATCTGGATGACCGGTTCATCCCCGCGGGTGCGGGGAACACCTCACCTACCCGACCACCGGCAGCACGTCCGGCGGTTCATCCCCGCGGGTGCGGGGAACACCCCAAACGTATTACGAGAACTGTGTAAACCAGCGGTTCATCCCCGCGGGTGCGGGGAACACCCAATGCCGGGGAGGTTCCTGGCATCAACCTCCGGTTCATCCCCGCGGGTGCGGGGAACACGTCCGGCGTCGGCCAGGCGCTGGCGGCGCAGCCGGTTCATCCCCGCGGGTGCGGGGAACACGACAGCACCGACACCCTGAACGGCCTCAAGACCGGTTCATCCCCGCGGGTGCGGGGAACACGGTCACACCCATGCCAAGCATTAGTGAGTGCTCGGTTCATCCCCGCGGGTGCGGGGAACACGAGCGGCCCATCGCGTCGGTGGCGGGTGCGGTCGGTTCATCCCCGCGGGTGCGGGGAACACGTCGGGCTAACTCCCAACACCAGGAAAGCCTGCGGTTCATCCCCGCGGGTGCGGGGAACACGAACGCTGCGGTGTCGTCGGCTACGCCGTCTCCGGTTCATCCCCGCGGGTGCGGGGAACACGAAGGCGGGCGGCAGAGACCCCCGCTGCCGGCCGGTTCATCCCCGCGGGTGCGGGGAACACCCAAGTTGCACGCCTCAAGACGGCCAATCTCACGGTTCATCCCCGCGGGTGCGGGGAACACGGCCAAGTTCACGTCCATGCGCGTCTCACGCACGGTTCATCCCCGCGGGTGCGGGGAACACATCCCAGTCACGGCTGACCCAGGCGCGGGGTTCGGTTCATCCCCGCGGGTGCGGGGAACACCCTTCGTGGAAGTAACTGTTTATGCTAGCCTATTCGCTTGTCAAACAACCTACCGGTTTCCAGGTTCTTCCGGCTGTCCCCATGGCGCCGCAGGGGTAGGGTCCGCAGTGAACGCCACCAGGCGAAGCCCGTCTAGGTCCACCGGAACGCGGCGGTTGCGGCCGCAGGTATCGAATTCGAAGCCTGCGTCGTTCGGGGTTGCCCAGGCGATCACCCCGTTGCCCTCCTCGATGTAGGCGCACACTTGCCCCCACAGCATTTCGCGCACGCGCTTGCCGTAGGTGCCCACGTACACGCCTGCCCGAACCTCCAGCAGCCACACTGCAAGCCGCCCGCGCAGTCGTGGCGGTGCGTTCTCAACCACGATGACCAGCATCGCCGGACACCTCCGCAAGCGGAATGGCGACCGGCATGGCCTCCTCCGGGTCGGGCGGCACCGGAAGCCCACCCGCCGCCAGCACGTCCTCAATGGCTGGGATGAGCTGCGCCAAGGTGTTCTGCTTGCGGAACGCATCGCGGCACCGGCGGCGGACCGCGTTCACCGGGTTGCCGATCGGCTCGCCATCCAGCGTGGCCCGGTCCTTCTCGATCGCCGCCACGACCCGAAACGCTTCCGGCACTACCGTGTCGAACTTGAACAGGTCGGCGATGTCGTACACGAAGCTTTGCGGCTTGCCACTGTGCAGGAAGCCGATTGCCGGTGCGTAGCCTGCCGCCAGCACCGCCGCTTCCGTGATGCCGTACAGCGCGGCCGTGGCGGCCGAAAGGCAGCGGTTCACCGTGTCCGCCCCGCCCCAGTCCCGCGGGTCGTACTTGCGGCCGGCCCAGGTCACGCCGTGCTTCTGCGCGAGCAGACGGTAGGTTTCGCGCACCCGTGCGCCCTCGATCCCGCGGAGTTGGTCCACCGAGCGCCGGGCTGGCGCGTCCTCGCCAAAACGAATCGCGTACATGCGCCGCACCACGCGCAGCCGCGCGTCATCGTCCAACGCGAGCCGGGCCTGGTAGAGCAGCCGGTCGGAGCGTGCGCCGCCGGGCTGTCCCGCCGCATACAAGCGCACCCCGGCCTCCCCCACCCAGATCAGCAGCGTGCCGGCCCGGGCGGCAAGCGCCACGGCGGCGTGGCTGACTCGTGTGCCCGGCTCCAGCATCAGGCAGGCGATACCGCCTACCGGGATCACCACCCGCACGCCGCGCGCGTCCACCACCACGAAGGCGCCGTCGATCACGTCGAGCTGCCCCTTGTCGATGAACAGGATGGAGCTGCGTTCCTTGATCGGGATGGGCCGGGGTGGCGGCAGGCCGGGCAGGGCGCCGGGCATCAGGCGCGGCGGATGAGCATGAGGCCGCAGCCGAACGCCCGTGCCCGGCCGAACCCCGCCGCCAGCGCCGACAGGAAGGCGGCCGGGTCCGTCACGGTCAGCAGGCCCGTGAAGTCGAGCTGGCCGAAGCGTGCGGGCCTGGTGCCGTCGCGGGGGATACGGACCGTTTCGTAGCCGTCCACGGCGGTCCCGTTATCCGGGGCGAAGCCGTGCGCGGCGCCCTGGCGGTGTAGCCAGGCGCACCCGGCCGATGCCACCGTCTCCAGCCGCGCCCCGGCCCGCTGTCCTTCCGGCAAGGCATGAAGTGCATCCATCACCACGTCGTGCCGCTTGCCGCGCCGGCCCGACGCCTCGCTGCGGGCCACAACGGCGTTGGCGCGCAACGAGAACCGCAACCGGTCGCCCACCGCCAGCGCCGGCTCGAATGGCGTGGCGTCCACGTCGAACAGGTCCGGCATCGGGGTCGGCGCGCGGGCGGACAGGGCCATGAAGCGGCCGGGCTTTTCCTCCCGCCACAGGAAGTCGCGTTGCCGGTCCGGCCCGTCGGCGAACAAGGCCCACACCAGACGGTGCGCGGCGGCGGTGCGCGCGCCCCCTTTGTCCGGCACCAGCAGCCGCGCGAGCGACCCTGTAGCCGCCGTGTCCCGCCGTAGCCGTGCCCGGCACAGCCACAGGGTGGTCATGGCTCCGCATCCATCATGGGCTCTGTCGTGGACTTCGGGGCAGGAAGCGCCTCGATCACCTCCGTCCGCAGGTCGAACTGCCACAGGCGGCGGGAGCGCGGCTGGTCGCGCCGGGTTTCCTGCCGCTGAAGCAGCGATAGGTCGGCGTCCCCGTCCCAGCGGTCGCGGGCGATGAATTCTTCACCGGCCTTGTCCGCCAAGTGGCGAAACCCCGCTTCTGGTGCAACGCTTGGCCCGGCGCGGTGCCGCCGGGCCAGCGCCGCACCAGGTCCGGGGGCGTCGTCCAGGGCCGGCGCCAAGGGCAGGCCGAGCGGGCACGCCTTGCGGCCCAAATAGGGTACGAAGCCTGGTGCCTCCATGGCTGCCGCGATGTCTTCCAATGTCCAGCGCGGGGCGGGGCCGCGCGCCCAAAGGGCCGCCAGGTGCCACGTCCCGGTGCGGTAGTCCCGGCGGGACAGGATCGTGGCCAGGTCCGGCGCCGCCAGTTCCTCCGCCCGGGTGGCAAAGTGGCGCTTGCCGCGCGTGGGCGGCACCTGGGCGGTGTGGTAATCGGCCAGCAAACGGCCCGGCGCATAACACAGCAGCGCCAGGCCGTAATCCGCCGCCAGGGCCGTCTGCGCAGCGTCGTCCTCCCGCTCCAGCCCCAGGCAGGCACCCAGCAGGCCCAGGATGGCCGAGCGCGCAGGCCGGTCCCAGGTGGGGCGGCGCTCCCCCACGGCGATGGCGCCGAACGACGCGAGCGGCGCCACCAGCGCGAATGTCAGGAACTGCGCCATTGGTCAGGCCTGCGCGAAGGCGACGATCTCGGCCAGGCTGCCTTCGGTGCCGACATGCATGACCTTGTGCTCCGTGCTGGCCGGACCGTAGGCGGTGTCCAACGCGGCGCGGAACGTCTGCATGGCCTCGATCGAGTCCTCGACCAGGTTCATGCCTGTCACGGGGCGGCTGAACGCACCGGCCAGGGTGCGGGGCTGGGCGTCGCCTCGCTCGGCCAGCACGTATTGGGCGCGGCCGTGCGCGGCGTAGCTGTTCTGCTTGCCGCTGGGGGCCGTCGTGGCGGCAGCCTCCGCCAGCGCGCCCAGGGCGGTGGCGGCCAGCTCCGCCGCGCGTGCGTCGCCGCCCAGGTTCTTCAGCAGCAGGACGCGGTCGATGCACAGGTACAAGTAGAACACACCGGAGCCGAACGCAGCCTCGCCCAGGAAGCCGGCGCCGGCATCTTCGGAGGGCCGCTTCAGGTCGTCCACAGCGGTGTAGTAGTCATCCTCGACCGTTACGCGGTGGGTGGTGATGGCGTGTGCAACCTGGGCGGCGGCCTCGCGGTTGTAGCCGGGGTCGTTGGCCAGCATCCGGCCGAACAGGGCAATGTCGGCAGCGGTGTCGCTGGTGCGGAGCAGGCCGGCGGTCTTGCGGTCAATGGCCTCGCCCGATGTGGCGGTGCGCTCAGCTAGCGCCATCGCCGCCGCGCGCTCTTCCGGCGCGATGAAGGCGAGCTGCTCAATGCGGGTGGGGTTCGGGTCCTTCTCGTCCTTCAACTTGCCGAACACCTCTGCGACCTCGCGCGCTACCTTGCGGGCACGCTCCAATGGCACCTGGCGTTCGAGCAGGTGGGCCTGCACGTCGTCGCCCAGCCGCTGCGTGCGTTCGCCCATGTGCCCGGCCAGGGCGTGCTTGAACACGTCCGAGGTGCGCCAGGCACGCTTGAGCGCCTGAGACGACAGGCGCAGCCGGGGGGCGCCGCCGACAATGGCGGTCTTGGGGCGGCCAGTATCGTCGCGGTTCAGGTTTGCGGGCGGGAAGAAAGTCAGCAGGTGCAGTTGCAGGAAGCGGCTCATGGGTGGGCGTCCTTGGCGGCGGCGGCGGGAGAGGGAGCAGCGTTCCAGTATTCGAGAATCCAGCGGGTCCGGCGGGCGTCGGTCCAGTCCAGCAGCGCCGCCGCCAGGTCGCGCGCAGGCAGGACGGCCCCGGCGATGGCCACGAGACGTCGGAGCGCAACTAGGCGCTCGTCGGCGCCGTCCGCCTCCATCACGCGGCGGAAGCGCAGCGGCTTGAGCAGGGCGGTTTCAGGCCTTTCCAGGCTTTCAGGGCCAACCAGGCGGGCGACGGTGCCGGGTGCGTCGCCGCGCACGTGGGCCAGCACGGCGGCAGCAAGGCCTACGGTAATCAGGTCGTCGGGCCTGGTCGCCCTCACGGTTTGGAACAGCAGCAGCGTAGCCTCGTCCTGCATGGCTTCCGCGATAGAGCCGCAGCGGCGCAGCCGGGCCAGGGCGGCGCGGTTTCCCGCACGATCTTCGGGGCGTTTCGCCGTGGGGTCGGGCTGCAAGGCCCGCCACCAAGTGAAGGCGAGATAGCCGGCGTCTTTGGCGGGAATCATGGCTTGCGCCCCTTCTTGGCAGCCTTGGTTTCGACAGGCGGCAGGCCCAGCGCCTCAAACAGCGCCGCGCCGTCCTTGCCATAGCCGCTGAGCGCGAGGCCGAGGGTACGGCGGGCACGCAGCAGGCGCCGGATGCCTTCGTCGGAACGTGGCAGGGTGGCGCCGTCGGCTCCCAGCGGCGCGGCATCGTCGAACAGGTCCAGTGCCAGGCCGCGCAGCCGGACGCGCCAAGCCTCCGGTTCCGGTCCCAGGTCTGCGCCAGAGCGGCTGGTCTCGCGGGCAAGCGCGTCGTGGAACGCGGCCTCCGTCCCGCCCCACACCTGTTCGCGCGTGGCGGACAGCAATTCCCAGTCCAGCTTGACGGAGGCGCCGGGGCTGAACAGCGCGTCCCGCACGGCCCGGCGCAGCAGCCCGGCGGCCAAGTCGGCCGCGCGCACCAGGTTGCGGGCCAGGCGGTCCACCCGCGCCCGCACCTCCGGGTTCGGAATGGCGGGCAGCGGCAGCTCGCTTTCCACGAAGCCGCGCGCCTTCATGTTGTCCATGTCGTAGCCGGCGGCGAGCAGCCGGTCCTCCATGTGCCGCAGGTCGTTGCCGCGGCCCCACGCGTCGCCGGCGCGCTGGTTGCGCCAGGTGTCCACGGCCGGAGCGGGCATGCGCAGCCCGTCGCGTTCCGCGACCACCAGGCCGAGCCAGTTTCGGTAGCCGATGCCGCCGGGCTGGGGGTGAACGGGCAGGATCTCGGTGTTCGGCTTGACCCGGTAGCGTGGGGTCAGCGGGTGCGCGTCACCCCAGCCAAGGTAGTTGGCGCCCTGGGGCCGCTGCCGCCAGCTTGGCACGCGTACGCCGTCGGGCATGCCCGTCAGGCCGCACGGGGCGGGCGGGTCGCATGGCATGAAGTCCAAGCGGATGCGGCGCGGCATCCCCCACCACGCCTGCAATGGGTGTGCTGTTTCAGGCGTGACGATGCGGGCGTTGTTGAGGGTGACGGTGGGGACCAGCCAGGGAAAGATACGCGGCAAGTCGGCCGGGTCCGTCGGCACGTCCATCATCGGCACGTTGGCCCAGACTAGGTGCCACAGGGAGGGCTGCGCGCCGGGCAGCACGAGCGTGGTCAGCGGCCCGCCGCCGCGCAGCCCCGTGCGGTTACCGGCGCCCCCCGCGGGCGCCCAGGACTGGAAGGTGTAGAGCGCGATGGCCGCGGCCGGCCGGCCCAGCGCGGTGGCCTGGCCACGGTGCACCAGCAGATCGGTATTCTTCTTCACGGTGCTGTCGCCAGGCGCCTCGATCAGCAGGCGCTCCGCCGGTTCGGCACCGGACACGAGGTTCTCCGGGTCTTGCAGGAAACGCGGGCCGTCGCCGTCCAGCTCGAAAGCGTGAGCATAGGGGGCGAAGGCTGCCGCGAGTGCCTCGGGGGTGGGCGGCGCACGCCACCACTCAAGCCAAGCTTGGTTGTCCTCCGGCGGGCAGGTCGTGGCCAGCAAGCCTGTCAGCAGCTCCAGCGTGGCGACGCGAAAGTCAGCGCGGGGCCAGTCCACAGCGATGACTGGGTCGGTATCCCAGCCGTCAGTCACTTCAATGGGTGCAATGGTGACCCTACTCCCGTGCTGGCGCAACACGGGAATCCAGGGGTCAGTGATGAGATTGAGCACGCGGGCGCTCCGTAGCTCGACGGCTGGTAAGCCGTGAAGTATAAGACGAAGCCGTGTTTTAAAACGTGGCTAGGAGAAGCGCGGGCTTAGCCCGCGTTGAGCAGGTAAGATGAGCGTTACATGCACGTTGCACCCCCTCTTTGTCATACCAGTGAGACCCTGTTCAGGGGCTTGTCGGGCTGCAACCCGACAAGCCCTCTCCCGATACACAAACTTAAATCTGGCACAAGAAACTTATTTCGAACTTAAATTCAGCATGACCACTTTAATCATGAGCTCTGAGCAGAGCGTAACCGCTTCGCCCCGTATCCCCGCATGTGCAGGGAACACTTTCGAGCGTAAGTCCACCAGGACCACGGTTCATCCCAACACGAGCAGCTACATCAGCAGCCCTATCCGCGGGTCGTAGCGCAGGGTCGCCGCAATGCCGGCTTCCGTCTGCACCGTCAACGTATAGCCATCCATCGCCGGTGTCAGCACCGCCAGCAGCATGTGCGGATCATCGCGCTCCCACCGCCCCCAGCCAGCCCGCGCCTTGGCCACAGCCACTTCCAACCCGGGCGGCACCGTGCATGCGATCACGCGATAGGCGGACACTGCCACCTCCGACAGTGACCAGGCGCGGCTGAGCATATCCGCTTCCGCATACGGCACCACCTCCCCATCCCGGTCCAGCGCCAGCCGCAGCGTTACCTGCTCGCGTTCTTGTAGCCGGGTCGGGGTGATCGTGTCGGGCTCCCATGCCCCGTTCTGCCGCGTGTAGCCCTTGGCGAACGCCAGCACGTTCTGCCGTCCCAGCTCCGTCGCGGCCTTCGCCTTGCCTTCGGCCTCCTGCGTGTCGCGCGCCAGGCCAGCCGGCACGCATTCGCCATCTGCGGCAGCTTCCAGCAACGGGCGCATGTCGCCGGGCGTGGCCAGGGCACCGGCCGCGAACAGCTTGCGGGCGCCGCGCCATAGCAGCGCGGGGTCATGATACACGGCGGCGGTGCCCGGCAAGGAACCGCGCACCCAGTCCGGCGCCGGGTCGTCTACCGGCTCGGGTGACACCACCAGCAGCTCCGGTCCCGGTAGGGGCCGGTTCTCGTTCCGATGCAGATGGCGCCACAGCCGGCCAGCCCGTTGGATCAACAGATCAACCGGGGCCAGGTCGGTGCACAGCAGATCGAAGTCCAGGTCCAGGCTCTGTTCCACCACCTGAGTCGCCACCAGCACGCCCTGGCGCGCTTCCCCCGCGCTGTCACGGCCGAAGCAGCGCATCACCTCCGCCTCTACGGCCAGGCGGTCCGTCATCGCGAAGCGAGCGTGGAACACCATCGGCTTCAGTCCTTCCACACGCAGCGCCTCGGCCGCGGCCAGCGCATCGTCCACCGTGTTGCGGACCCAGGCGACGGCGGCGCCCGCCCGAGCCGCGGCAGCCACCCGAGCCAACGCCGCTACCGCATCAGGCAAGCGCGTCACCGTCACGCGCCGGGCCAAGCCGTCGCGCAGAGCACAAGGCTGCTCTGTAACCGCATCTGCGCTTGCCAGGGTGGCCAGGGGATACGCCGTTTCAGCCAAGGGCGCCGCCTGGCCGCCCAGCCCATCCCGGAACGCATCGACCAGCTTCTTGCGGACGGCGTGCGGCAGGGTGGCCGACAGCAGGATGCACGACCCGCCAAGCGCGGCATGGAAACGCAGCAACTCCACCAGCTCGCGCTGCATGTAGGCGTCAAACGCATGCGCCTCATCCACGATCAGCACCTTGCCCTTCAGCCCTTGCAGCCGAAGTGCGGCATGGCGCACGGGCAGCACGGCAAGCAGCGCCTGGTCGATCGTGCCCACGCCGAACTGCGCCAGCAAGGAACGCCGCCGGTCCTCGGCCAGCCAGGTGGCGCAATGCGCTTCCGACGGGGTGTCCGCAGGATCGGCCGCCTCTCGGCCCCGCGGCGGCGCCCCACCCTCCATGGCAGCAGCGAATCGCGGGTCCAGCGCGGCGCGGCGGTGCGCCAGGGCCAGGGATGGCCTTGCATCGGTCGCGAACAGGCCACGGTAGCTGTCCGCCATGCGCGCGAACATCGCGTTGGCGGTGGCCATGGTCGGCAACGCCAGGAACACACCCCAGGCTCGGTCGAAGGCCAACAGCCGATGCGCCAGGGTGATCGCGGCTTCCGTCTTGCCGCTGCCAGTCACGTCTTCGATCACCGCCAGCACCGGCCCCCGCGGCAGGGATACGTTTTCGGCCCAGTGCTGGATAGGCGAAGGCGCGTCGATGCGGGGAAACAGTCCGCGGATACCAGTGAAGCGCGCCGCCGGGGCCGCTGCCAGCCCGGCCGCGGCTAGGGCGCCGGCAGCGCGCGGCAGCGCATGGTCCCACAGGTAGGCAGCCGGGTTCGCAACTGCCTCGATCGGCACATACGAGAACCAGGCCTGGCGGGAGCCGACCCAGTCCGCCAGGGTCACGGCGCCTGCCAAATCCCAACCCAGCCGCTGCACCGCCCTTCGGCCCGGCGGAATGTCCAGCGGGGGCGGGCGGAACACGTCCAGCATGGCGGCCATGAAGCCTTGCGCCGCATCCAGGCACGCTGGGTCTGGAGTGGGGGGCATGTGGCCGGGGTCCACGGGACGGCCATGGTGCCCGGCCAGCGCCTGGAACAGGAAGGCAAGATCGCCGTCGAGCCAGCCCCGGACGGGATGTTGGCCTGGCGGCAACACGGGGTCCAGCTCGTCGGCCAACGCTTTGAGCAGATGGTAGCCCAGCACGTCGTGCCGGGCACCCGGCAGCGGGTCGGCGGGCGGCGGTCCCAGAACGGCGGCCGGCCAGTGTTCGGGCACCACGGATTGGAAAGTGCGCGAGAACTTGCCGATATCATGCAGGGCAACCAGGAAGCCCAAGGTCCGCCGGGGCAGGACCGTGGCGGTCGGGTGCGGCAGCAGCATGGCCACGGCAGCTACGTCCAGGGAATGCGCTGCAAGTGGATGCATCCGCGTGGTGCTACATTCGGTGGGGCGTGCCTTGCCCCAGAACCACATCCAAGGTGCGATCAGCCTGCGATCTCCCGCGCTTGAACCTGCTTCTCAAAGCTTACCAGCACTCGCCTGAGCGGAGAGGCTAGGGCGTGCTTTGGAACAGATCAAGAACTATGGTTGGAGAGCCCGACGGGCATGGGCCGGTTCAGCCGTGCGCTGCACGGTTAGCTAGTCCTCCATCATGCGCTCAGTTGCCTCGGCCGGCGTGCCGATGAACGTGCGTCCCGTATGGTCCTGGACCGCGACATAGCCGCCGGTCAGGAGCTGTTCGCGCAGGTGGTCCAACGCTTGGGCCGCAACGGCGTCGTCCTCGGCATCGCCGCACACATCGGCCCGGAGGGCATCGACAACCCCGGCCGGTGCAAGGCGCGTCCATGGCATCCAAGGTTCCTCCCCGTCAGCTCGCAACCATCAAGAGCCAAGACCTTGATATAGGCTCATAGGCCTAACCGGGAGCAGCACGATGGCGCCCAAACCCAAGAAAGCTTCGCCAACGTGGAGCGACGTCAAGGGAAAAATGGCCGAGTTCGACCGCGCCGGCCTGCTTGGAACGATCCAGGACCTATACGCCGCCAGCAAGGACACCCGTGCCTTCCTGCACGCACGCTTCGGCCTTGGCCCTGATGTGCTCGGTCCATACAAGGCCACCATCGACCGCGGGCTTTGGCCTGACCTTACCAGGAACCAGTCAGCATCCGTTGCTACAGCCAAGAAGGCAATTGCGGACTACAGGAAGGCCATTGGACAGCCCGACGGACTGGCGGAGCTGATGGTCTTCTACTGCGAGCGGGCCGCAGGCTTCGGCAGCGAGCATGGCTTCCAGGACGGAGGGTACTTCGACGCGCTGGTGAGGATGTTCGAGCAGGCGCTCACGGCGTCGGTTGCCCTGCCTGCCGAGCGCCGGGAGACGATGCTGCGCCGCTTGGACGCAGTGCGCCGCATCAGCCACCGCTTTGGCTATGGGGTGGGGGACGGCATGGATCATCTGCTCGCGAGGCACGCCAGACATGGCGAAGCGTCCGAGTGAAAGTGCCTCACGCAAGTAGGTAGGGCTACCCTGAAACACTATGAAATACAGTGTAACAGCCAGTTTGCCGTCAGACGAAGGTCAACAATCTTCTCGGATTATCGACCATGATCTGATTTACCTCTGCTTGGCTGAAGCCTCGCTGGAGCATGCGTGGCAGAACGGTGCGATGGATGTGAGCGTATCCGTGCCCACCATGTTCGGACATCTGCACCGTGTGGCAGATGTCGTGGCTGATGACGATCTGTGCTCCGTGACCGCGGTCGATGGTCCGGTGGATGGCTTTGATGCGCGCGCCATCATTGGGCATGTCGATGTCGGAATGGCCGTAGTAGGTGACTTCCTGGCCGAAGAGGTCCCATTCGAGGATCACGCCGGCATCGGCGAGGCGAAATAGGCGGTCATCGTCGAAGATAGTGCGGTCGATATGGTCGATGATGGTGCGGGACATGTCCGCGCCCTCCTGGCGGAGGAACTCGACCAGCATCGAGGGGTGATCCTCATGCCGCGCCGGATGGATGGTGAGCGCGCCGCCGGTCTCTTGCTGGGCGACCACTGCGCCGGCGAGGACACGCTTCTCGAGATCGGTCCAGGGCCATTGGCATCCGATCTCGCCGACGATGCCGGCGCGCACATCGGTGCCCCAAGCGCCCTGTTGCACCTGGTCGACCATCTCCTTGGCGAAGCTGTCGACGCTGCGATCGTGATTGGCCGGGTCCTGGTAGTCGTGGACATAGTGGCCGCAGCCCATGACGATATGGGCTCCGGTTTCGCGCGCGACCTGGGCGAGTCCTTCGGGATCGGGCTCCAGGCCGCCGATCGTCAGTTCCACGACGGTTTGGCCGCCATGGGCGACCATCTCCGCCGTCGCACGCGCTGCGGCGCCGCGGTCGCGCTGCACCGAGTTGCGCAGGTCGGAGACGGTGTTGTTCAGCAACCCCCACCATGGATGCGGATCCACGATGCCCTGCGGGATCTCAGCGCGCTTCGCTGGCGGCACGATGTTCCAGATCAGGTGTTCGTGCATCAGGGTCGAGCCGAGCTCGGCCGGATCGATCAATCCGAGCACCGTCTGGGCTTTACCCTTCATCTCCGCGCGTGTCAGCCGTGCCATCGTCCGTTCGACTCCGTTGCTGTTCGAGAAAAGGCGATCAAGCGCGCCTGACGTTCCAAGGAATGTTGTAGCTGCTCTTGACGAAGCCGGTCAGGCCGGTGCGCCAAGCGGTGCGGATGAAATACCGCCCGAGCGGCAAGATGGGCGCATCCTGGAAGGCGAGTTGCTGCATCTGCCCGGCCAGCGCGGCCTGGGCTTTCGGATCCGGCGCGACCAGCCAATCGGCGGCGAGATGTTCCATCTGCTCGCTCTTGTACCAGCCGAACCAGCCACCCTGCTCACCCTGGCCGCGGATCGTCGGGTTGATCGCCGGGCTGGCGATGGTGCCGCCCGGCCACCAGGTGTGAAACATGCTCCAACCACCCTGATCGGCCGGTGCTTTGCTGGCCCGGCGCTGGATGACGGAGCCCCAATCCGTTTCCACCAACTCGACGTTCATGCCCATGCGCTTGAGCAGGTCGGCGGTGACCTGGCCGAATGGGCCGATGCTTGGAAGGTCGCTCGGGTTGATCACGACGGCCTTCTCGTTCTTGTATCCGGCCTCCTTCAGCATCGCCTTGGCCAGATCGAGATTGGGGGCGGCGCGTAACCACTCGGGCGGATCTTGCTCACCATAGGGCGTGCCGCACGGCCACATGCTGTGGCACTCCGAGAAGATGTCGGGGTCATTGCCGGTGATGGCGCGCAGGTAATCGTCTTGGTTGGCGGCCATGAGAACGGCGCGGCGGATGGCCGGGTTGTTGAAAGGCGGTTGCAGGGTGTTGAAGCGGCCCATGCCGATATACCCGGCCGGATCATTCACCCCGACGGTCACGCCCGGGCTGCGGCGCAGGAGCGGCGACAGGTCCGGGTTCACCTGGTCCCACCAGTCGACCTCGCCCGATTGCAGCGCCGCCGATGCCGTGGCGCTGTCGGGAATGACGGTCCATTCGACCCGGTCGAAATGCACCACCTTACCCCCAGCCAGGCCGGAGGCCGGTTCTTGGCGCGGCACGTAACGGTCGAACTTGGCATAGGAGACCCGGCTGCCAGAGACGAACTCGTTGGCGATGAAGCGGAACGGGCCGGACCCTACCATCTCCGTGACCTGCTGAAACGGATCGGTCTTGGCCAAGCGCTCGGGCATCATGAAGGCCGTGGCGGACGAGATCTTGCCCAGGGCAGCCGGAAGCAGCGGGAACGGTGAGTTGAGCTTGATCTGGATCGTGCGATCGTCCGCGGTACCCCACTGGTCGACTACGCGGGCCAGCGATTGGCCGAACGTGTCGCGCTTGCTCCAACGCTCGAGGCTCGCGGTGCAGTCGCGGGCCAGGACAGGCTCGCCATCGTGCCAACGCAAGCCGTCCCGCAGCCGGATCGTCCAGACCCGGCCATCGTCGGAAACGCCGAAACGCTCGGCCATTTGTGGCTGGACGTCGCCTTTCTCATCGAGCGCGAAGAGAGTGTCGAAAACATAGTAACCATGCAGCCCGGTGACGGCGGCGGTGGTCCAAATCGGGTCCAGCGAGGTCAGGTTGGCTTGCGGAACAAAGCGGAGCACGCGCTCGTCCTGCGACCGGGCCAGGCGAGGTAACGAGAGCAGGGCGCTCGTCGTGGCTGAAGCCAGGAAGTCGCGGCGGCGCATCAATGGCTTCTCCTGTGGTGGACGGGGCAGTCGGTGGTCAGGCGCCAGCCTCGTGCAACAGCGGCGCGCGCGACCGCACGAACTCGGCGACGGCCTGTCGGAACCGGCCGAGTTCGGCGTCGCCAACGGGTAGGCTGAGTGCAACCATGCCGCGCCGCGCGAGATAGATGCCGGCTTCGAGCATGTCGAAGAAGAACAGCTCGCGCACTCCCTCCTCGGCCGGGCTGGCCGGCGTGGGGCGGTTGATCGGGCCAGGGCGGAACTGGGTGGTCAGCATCGAGCCGATGCCGGTGAAATGCATTGGGACGTCGGCCGCCTGGCAGATTTCGTTCAGCGCGCGCCGCAGGCTCTCGCCGCGCTGGAACAGTGCTTCGGCGCAGGCTGGCGTGAAGATCTCGCCAAGCGCCACGCCTCCGCCGGCCATGGAGAGAACGTTGTTGTTGAACGTACCGGCGTGCGGCAGGGTGGAGACGAATTGTGCCATGATGTCGGCCCGGCCGCCAAAAGCGCCAAAGCTCATCCCGCCGGCCATGTACTTGCCCAGTGCGGTCATGTCCGGGACGATGCCGAGCCGCTCTTGCATCCCGCCGCCGCTCATTCGTGAGGTCATCACTTCGTCGAAGATCAGCACGGTCTTTGCGGCCCGGGTTGCTTCACGCAGGGCGGCGAGGAAGTCCGGCTGGCCCACGATGCAGCCGCCCGAGCCGAGCATGGGCTCCACGATGACGGCCGCGAGGTCCGCGGCGTGCTCCTCAATCAGGGCAACGGCTCCCTCCGTGTCGTTGTAGTCGGCCATCACGGTCGGGAATGGGACGGTGGCAGCGCTTGCACCGCCGATGGGGAACGTCAGCACGCCGCCATGGTAGCCGCCGCGGAAGACCATGATCTTGGAGCGCTTCGTGAAGGCGCGTGCCGCCGTCAAGGCCATCAAGTTGGCTTCCGTGCCGCTGTTGGTGAACCGAACCGTGTCGAGCGAGGGGAAGCGGTCGACCAGGATGCGCGCGAAGCGCGCTTCACCGTGGCCCACGGCCGCGAGGTTCAGGCCGCGACCCAGGGTTGCTTTCAACGCCTCGAGGATGCGCGGCTCGGAGTGACCAAACAGCCCAGCGGTGTACTCGCCGCACAGATCCAGATATTCGTGCCCGTCGACATCCCAGAGGCGGCAACCGGTGCCTCGCTCCATCGCGGTCGGAAATGGACTATAGGACAGGACGGAGCGCGTACTCCCACCCGGCATCACCTCCCGCGCCTCGGCGTGCAAGGCCTCGCTCTTCGGCCTGGACTGCTGATACCGCTCGCGTGCCTCGGCGACGCAGTCTGCGATATCGCTGTTTCGGAGCGTTGTCGCCGCGCTCATTGGGAACGGACGACGGCTTGAGGGCGGGCTGCTTTCATGGGGCACTCGCGTTAGTACCAGTGAGAGATCAGAGATGCGATCTCACTTAGAGTCGAAGTGTGATCACGAAATGAGTGCAATGCAAGCGAACAATGACGATGGCGGAGGATTGGAGGAGCAAGCTTATCGTCACCTCCGGGCGGCGCTGGTCGAAGGCGTGTTCGCACCAGGCGAGCGTCTGTCAATTAGGCGCGTGGCGGCTTCCCTCGGGACAAGTGCCATGCCGGTCCGCAGCGCTCTGCGACGGCTAGCAACCGAGCAGGCTTTAGAAATCGGCCCGTCAGGCTCCGCATCGGTGCCGCGCTTGACCCGTGCCGGTTTTCTCGAGTTGAGCGCCATCCGAGCCGAGTTGGAGCCTCTTGCGATACGTCTGGCAGGGCCGCACCTGTTGAGCGTCGACCTGAACCGGCTCAGCGATCTGGCCAAGGTCCATACGGATGCGCGCGGCCGCGGTGATGCCGAAGCCGTGCTACGTGCCGATCGCGAGTTCCTGTTCAGAATCTACCACGCGGCTCCCGCACCGCTATTGCTCAGCTTGATCGAGGCACTCTGGCTTCGGCGCGGACCCGTCTTTTGGGATGCACGATGGATGCTGGTCAGTCAGAACGGCACCGGACACCGACATGACGAGATAGTGGCGAGCCTGCGCAGGGGCGAGATCGAAGCCGCCAGTGAGGCGCTAAGACACGAAATACAGGGCGCGGCAGCTTATATTGCCGAGCACCTTTCGTTCGCGGGTGATCCACGTCCAGCTCCGTATTTGAAGCGAATTCGTCCGGCAGAGCCAAACTTGTGACGTTGCCGGTCGCAATATGATCGCAACCTACTATGCGAGGAAATGTCTCACGCAACGCGCTGCTACACTATCGACAATAGTGTATTCGTGGTCAGTGCGATCAGAGTGACGGCAACACCTCCACTCCTGCATTCCGTGCTGCGGCAATCAGCGGCTTGTCACTGGTCGCCAAGGGCAGACCGACACGCAGAGCAAGCTCGAGGTAGGTGGCGTCGTAAGCCGTCAGCCGGTGCTGTTCGGCAAGCTGCGCGGTAGCCCCCCATGTTCGGCTCGCAGTCTCGTCGTCGATGCCGATCGGCAGCTCCTGCAGAAAACCAGCCAGGCGCTGTCGCACAGCGCCGCTGACCCGTCCCCGGCGCTCGGCCGTCAGCAGCCCATTCAGCGCCTCGAGGGGCCAGAGCTGGGGCGCCACGGCGCCGGTGTCGGTCATGCGGTCCAGCAATCCCATGATGGCGCCGGTCTGCTCGTCCTCGAAGCACCAGGCGAGGGTGATGGAGGTGTCGACGACGAAGCTCAACGCCGGCCCTCGCTGATCAGCTCCTTAAGCGACAGGCCGCCAAGCGTCTGGCCCTTGCTGGCAGCACGCAGGCCGTCAGCCGCACGACGCGCTTTGGCGCGGTCGAACCCGGGCTCGGCACGGACCAGCCTGGCAACCGGCTTGCCGCGGCGGGTGATGAGAACCTCGCCGCCCTCCTCCACCTCGTCGAGAAGGGCGGTGAGCTTGTTTTTGGCTTCGAATACGCCAACCGTGTGCATCGAGAGTCACCGTCCTAGCTAGGTTGCTGGCTAGCTTATCAGAGTGTGATCGCGAGTTCCACTGCTGGCATTTGGGCAGCCCTGAAACACTATAGGTAATAGTGTATTAGGAGCGGGCTGAACGACGAGGCCGCCCACCTTTGGCGCCGTTTGCACGAGCTGCGGCCGCCTTAGCGAAGGACGTCGCACGCCCGGCCTGTTGGGCCAAGTAGGCCTTCGTCCCGAACAATCCGGCAAGCAGGCCTGGAATGTACAGGTCGGTATCAAGCGCTTCCCAGTGCAGTCCAGAGCCTGCTCCGAGGATCTCGACTTCCGAGAGCTGCTCCTCGGTCGCAGCTTCCAGCCCTTGGACCAGCTTTGGAGGAAAGGCGAAGGTGCATCCGTTAGCCAGTTCGACGATCACCCGTCCGGATTGCCGGTCGTAGTGTGCTGCCGCGGCACGTGGCTCATGCAGTCGCGCCGTCCGACCGTGCTCCAGGGCGGCGTCGATCTGAGCGTCAGTCAGCTCGGCCATGGATGTCTTCCCATCTCTGCAGCAAGAACGCCAGTGCCCGGCGACGACCCGCATAGAGCGGCGGACCTCACCACGCGTCATGTTGTCGGGCCAGACGAGGTTTGGAACGTCCTGGGTTCCGGCCAGTTGATCTTGGCTTCTCCATCGCCGAATACGTAAACATGTGCCGGCAGAGGGTCATTGACGTAGGTAACGACGCGTAAACCATCGACACGCAGCACGGTAACCATACAATTGAATGACCCATCCAGACGGGTCATTTAAGCGGGATCCAGCCTGGATCGACAGCCGGCTGTCGCCTGACGAGGTGAATGGCAGGATGACGAGCGTGCCGTCGAGCGTCCGCCACCCAAACGCGTTCCTCCCGGCCACTCCACAGGGCAAACCGGGCTAGCCGGCCAAATAGCCGGCCATTGGATATCGGTATTGGCATAATTTGCGTTATATTGCAGATAGATGGCGAGACATTCAAGCCGGCCATAAACATGCGCAACGCAGGACCTGCCTCGCTGACACTGATGCCCGGCAGCGAACAGCCTGTCTGGGCCAGCCTGCGGGATCTTGCCTTCCTGTTGGCCGCGGAAGCGGGAGGGCTGGCTGGCCGCCTGGCGCCCGGCACGGTGACTGCTGTCGGCGATCTCGTGCGAGGAATGAACTGCTACTACTCAAACTTAATCGAAGGCCACGATACCCGCCCTATCGACATCGAGCGCGCACTGCGGGCGGAGCTTGCGACCGAGCCGAAGCGCCGCGACCTCCAGCTGGAGGCTGCCGCTCACATCGCGGTGCAAGCGGCAATTGACCGGGGTGAACTCGACGGGTTTGACGCGCCGTCAGCGCTGATGACGGAAATCCATCGGCGCTTCTATGACCGCCTTCCAGACGCCCTACGGTTTATCGAGGAGCACGGCAGCGGCAAAATGGTCGAGGTGCGGCCAGGCAAGCTGCGCGAAGGCCATGTCGAGGTCGGCAATCACGTCGCACCGCCACCAGGTGAATTGGCAAGCTGGCTTGCACGGCTGGATGAGGGAGCGCCCGAGCGCTTCGGCCGTGCCGACCGGCCTATCGCCATCGCTGCCCTCCACCATCGCCTCCTCTGGATCCACCCCTTTGCGGACGGCAATGGCCGGACAGCTCGGCTGCTGTCGCACGCCCTGCTACGGCAAGCCGAAGTCGGATCGGCGCTTTGGTCAGTGTCGCGCGGCCTCGCGCGCAACGTCGGCGCCTACAAGGCCTATCTTGCCCGTGCCGATGCCCCGCCGCAGGGAGCGCTTGACGGGCGCGGCATTCTGTCCGACGGCCGCCTGGCGGAGTTCTGCCGGTTTTTCCTGGCCGCGAGCCTCGATCAGGTCCGCTTCATGCGGACGCTCCTGGCACCGGAAGCGTTGTCCGGCCGTGTACGAGAATTCGTGGCGGCCGAAGCGACCGGTGCGCGATTGGACGCACGCGTTGGTCCCTTGCTGGAAAGGGCCATGCTGTTCGGCGAGGTGCCGCGAGGAGAGGTCCCGGCACTGGTCGGCACGAGCGACAGGCAGGCGCGACGGCTTGTCAAACCCCTTGTTGATCGCGGGCTCCTGACAGGCGCGAAGGATGCTCCGTTGCGGGTGGCTTTTCCACTCGGCCAAACCGAGCAGTTGTTCCCTCATCTGTGGGCGCCGTCTGGCATGACAATCGATCTAGCTCCGCTGCCGGAGATCGAAGACGCATTGCGCCCGCCAGGCGCCTCATAAGCCACTTGGCTACGCTGTTACACTAAGGTGTGCATCGTAACGAAGGTCCCCCAGAATCTTGGAGCTGTTACACTATTACTGATAGTGTAACAGGATCGGCGGTGCGGCGGCCCTGGCCAGGCCAGCGCACCGTTGCGCCAAAGCCGTTTGTGATACACTTTGCATGCGATGCTGCCCAAACAGGAAACGGCACGCCGGTCCGGGTCGTGCAGGATGGCTTGCCGGTGGGCCGCTTTGGGCTTCCCTGATATCGGCGGGAACATTGCGATAAGGACGCTCAGCATGGCCGACCGAACCACGTTCATCACCCAGCTCGACGCAGGCCTGTGACGGCGCACGACGACGCCAGCGTGCGCTGCTTCGGACCGCTCGATCAATGCCCAGCCCGGTGACCGGCGACTTGATCCCCGCTCCTGAACCGTCGAACGCGTTCATCATCACTGATGGACTGTTCCCCGCCGGAAGCGGCCTCGAGGCACTCGGCCCGTGGCTGCACGCCCGTTGACGCCGCGCGGCCGTGGTCCGCAGCAGGCCGCGCCGCCGCAGGCCCCTTCCCCTGCCCCACAGTCCGGCATGGGGCTGCACACGGCCGAAGGTGCGCGCAAGTACCTCACCGCCGGCGAGCGGGACGCCTTTCTGCGTGAGGCCGAGCTGGCCGACCGTTCGGTGCGGACCCTGTGCATGACGCTGGCGTTTGCCGGGTGCCGGCTGTCCGAGGCGCTGGCGCTCACCGCCGACCGTGTGGACCTGGCCGTCGGGGTGCTGGTGATCGAGAGCCTGAAGAAGCGCCGCACCGGCGTTTACCGCACTGTACCGGTGCCCCCTGCCCTGCTCGACGCGCTCGACATGGTGCACGGTGTGCGCGAGCTTCAACGCCATCGTGGCAAAGGCCGCGGCGAACGGCTGTGGCCCTGGAGCCGGATGACCGGCTGGCGAGCGGTGCACGGCGTCATGCGTAGCGCCCGGCTCGACGGCCCGCACGCCTCCCCCAAAGGGCTGCGGCACGGCTTCGGGGTGGCCGCCGTCACCGCCGGCATCCCGCTCAACCTGGTGCAGAAATGGCTCGGACACGCCCAGCTCACCACCACCGCCATCTACGCCAACGCCGTTGGCGCCGAAGAGAAGGACATCGCGCGCCGTATGTGGGGTTAGCCCCGCAAACGATCCGTAGAGTGACCATAGCGTCATATGACATGGTGGCCTTTTTGCATTTTGACCAGATGACCAATATGCGCTAAGGTCGCATGATCATATCATCAAGAGGCCACCATGCTCGTCGTCAGTGTCCTGGCTCGGAAGGGCGGAACGGGAAAGAGCACCGCCGTGCGTTGCCTGGCTGTCGAGGCTTTAAAGGCAGGGTACCGGGTAGTGGTCATTGACGTCGACCCGCAGCAGACATGCCACCGCTGGGGGCAGCGCCGCACAGCCGTAGGGATCCCTGTCCCGCTGGTCGTTGTCCCGGGCCCCGGTGGGCTTGCCGCCCAGATCGAGGGCTACCGCGCGCAGGGGGTAGACCTCATATTGGTGGATACGCCTCCGACCGCTACCCCGGTCGTTAACGCGGCCTTGGACTTCTCCACCGCCGCCTTGGTGGTCACACGACCGAACCCCGAAGATCTCGAGAGCGTCCAGGAGAGCTTGCGGGTGGCGGGGGCCCAGAAACGCCGGACCGGCGTCGTCCTGTGGCAGTCCCCGCCGGACAAGCGCGTCCGTGCCGCGGCGCTTGCCCGCGAGGCGCTTGAGGCGATGGGGGGGGACGTCTGCCCGACCGCAATCTCCGCATCCATCAGCTATCCCTATGCCTACGCTGAGGGTCTCACGCCACAGGAGCGCGAGCCGGAAGGCAGGGCTCGTGCCGAGCTCGCGGAGGTATGGGGATGGCTACAGCGTTCTGGCATTGTGGCCACTAGGTCATATGACACAAAGGCCAAAGCGCTTATAGACCAGCAGGCTGTGGCGTCGGCGGACACAAAGGCCAAGCGGTCGCGCGGCAAGGCTGCCTTCAAAACTGAGGTGACCGCATGAGCAAGCGTCCTGGAGCGCCCGTTTCCTACGCTGCCTCCTTGACGGTCAAGCCGGCTCAGCCTTCGCCAGTCGCACCGTCGGCGTCCTCAACAGCTACGCGTCGTCACGTCGAAGAGTTTGAGGTCGTACAGGGGAGGGGGCGGCGACCTCTTGAAGATGCAGCGGACCCATCGGTGGTCTACCTGCATCCGGCCGGGAAGAAGGCCTTGCGCCTTTACGCCGTCGAGCGCGGCGTGAAAGTCCACGACCTCCTCCTCGAGGCCATTGAGACCTGGGCGGCTGGGAATGGGCTGTCAGGCCCTTGGAGAGTACCATCCTCCGGTCCTCCGCGGCGCCGACGAGGGTAAAATATGAAAGAAGCATACGCCATTCGCCATGTGACGATATGGCCCTTGCCACTCCGTTGTCGGTTCAATGGCCTGCAAATCACATTCGGTCTGGGCAACCTGATTTGCCTTTAGGCACATCCTTCTCGAGGGGAAATTGTCATGCCCGAGAATCACAACATCGTGAGTGACTGGCTCAAGTTATCCCCACTCTCCCTTGGGGGTTTACTGACGTGAAGAGGCTATGGACCGGATTGTCCACAGGGCGGAGTGGTTATCCCCGGGGGTTTACTGACGTCGAGTTGGGGGTCTACTGACACTGAGGGGCTGAAAGCCGAGTTATCCCCGGGGGTTTACCGACGAAGCTACTAATAAGAACAACTATCTTTCTTGCTACTAGCTGCGTCGGTAAACCCCCAACTTGACGTCCTCCATTTTGCTCTCTCATTGTCTGGATCGAGCTAGAGAATTGGACCGATGGGAGAGATTCACGAACTGGTCATTCGCCACGGCCAGAAAGCCGCCAGGGAACTGGTAGCCCCGAACCGCCGCGCGCTCGTCGATATTGCGGCCGAGGTGATGGCTGACGAAGCCCGGCGAATGGGCATCACCTACTCGGGATTTTGCTTAACGGGATTTCCACACAAAAAGCTGGCCGATGCGACTCCTTGGGAAAAGACCGGTCACAACGTCACGCTCCTAGTGGAGCCGGGCAGGCTTAAGACAGGCGAGGGTCCATCAGTCCTTTTCGGAGTGCCATATGGCGCTCGGGCGCGGATCATCATGATCTATCTTCAGACTCAGGCGTTAAGGTCCGGCGGCCGTAAAGTGTTACTGGGCAGATCCATGCACGACTGGATGCTACGCATGGGGTTGTCGCACGGGGGCGAGACAGCCCGCGCGTTACGCGACCAAGCACGACGGATTTCGGCGTGCAATATTAAGTTCTTCTGGTCATCCACGGATAATGCTGGGCGCCGCGGTGACGGGTTCCATCGGGGCGGCATCTTGGATGATGGGTTTTTCTTTCGGGACGGGGACAAGGGGGACGAGCGCCAGGGCGCGTTATTCGAGGACGAGGTAACGCTAGACGCGGCGTTCTACGACGCGCTGAGGCAGCATCCGGTCCCGTTGCTCGAGAGCGCGGTGAGGCTCCTGAAAGAGAAGTCGCTCGCCCTCGACCTCTACGTCTGGCTTGCCTACCGCCTGCACTCGCTCAAGCAGCCAACGACGGTGAGTTGGGCCTCGCTCTTCGCGCAGTTCGGAGGTGGCTTCAAACTCATCAGACAGTTTAAGCCGTACTTCGTCGAGGCACTGTCTGCAGCTGTGGCCGCCTACCCAGACGCAAGGATAGGAGTCGAGGCGGAAGGCATCATCATGCACCCTTCACGGCCGCCGATTGGGAAGGCAGTTTGAGAAGGCGTCAGTAGACCCCCACGCCTCCTTGCTCCCAAGAAACTACGCAAGTCCAGGCGGTCCTGATCCACGCTGAGGCAGGGTTTGCGGCGTCAACATATGCTTTTCAGACTCAATTGTCCGCCCGAGGAAGAAACTTCCATGCGCAATCATGTTCTTAGCCTGACCCTCGCCGGGCTCCTCGGCATCACGCGGCTGGCCACCGCGGAAGTAACGAGGGCATGACCGCATTGGCCGGAAAACCCGGGTCAGCTGCAAAAGTCACAACATTTATAGAGCATTAGGCGCCTGCTACTCTGCCTCCCTACCAGTGAGCACTAGCGACCGTACACTTACCTCTAGGTTCGTGCACAGCCGTGGCCAGCCCGGAAACAGCCCGGAAATGCTGGGTCCAATGCGGCCCAAATCCGAGGGGTTTAGTGCACAGCCCCCGGACCAGCCGCTCAACCCAGCACTAACCCGGGTTTTCCGGCCAATGCGGTCGCGCCCTCTAACCCGCTTCGAGGCTGCTGGCCCACCGCAGCCAGCCTTTGCGGCTCAGGAGTTCGGTGCAGCCGGCCGTTACGAGAAGCTAGTAGCGCGCGCCACCCTCGCCCTTGATCCCGCGGACCCGCGCAACGCCATCATCACGGACCTGGCGCTGGCGCCGCGCAACACTGAGGGCCGGGTCGAGGCGGTGGCCGAGGTGGTGATCCTGCGTCCGGCCCAGCCGTTCCGCGGCAATGGCACGATGCTGGTGGAGGTGCCAAATCGCGGGCGGGACTTGATGGGGCAACTCTACAACGACGGCACGGCAAACGGGCTGCTGCAGGGCCGCGACCCCGGCAACGGCTTCCTGCTGCGGCAGGGATACACACTGGTCTGGATCGGCTGGCAGGCCGACATCCCGCCCGGCGAGGGCAGGGGTGCCGGGCTTCGGTTGGAGGCACCCTTGGTGCCGAACGTCACCGGCCTGTCGCGCGAGGAGTTCCTGTTCGACAACGCCACCAACCCGGTAACCGTGCCGCTGACCTATCCGGCAGCGAACGAGCAGGGCGCCACCCTGACCGTGCGCGGCCGAGCCGGAGACCAGCGGCAGACCCCGCCCGACCTGCGGTTTCGTTTCCTCGATGCAAAGCAGATCGAGATCACCCGTCCCGTCGGCTTCGACGCTGGTGCGCTGTATGAGCTTGTCTACACCGCCCGGGACCCGACGATGCAGGGCATGGCCTTCGCCGCTGTGCGCGACGTGGCAACTTTCCTACGGCGGGAACGCGGCAGCGCCAACCCGCTAGCAGTGAACGGCCGGCCGACGGTTGACCGCGCCATGCTGCACGGCATCTCGCAATCCGGCCGCTTCGTGCGCGACTACCTTTACCTGGGCTTCAACGAGGACGAGCGCGGCCGTCAGGTCTACGACGCGATGCTGCCGCATATCCCCGGCACGCGCCGCACCTTTACCAACGCCCGCTTCGCGCAGCCGGGCCGCAACCCGACGCCGCATGCCGACACGCTGTATCCCGCAGACCAGTTTCCGTTCACCTACGCGGTGACGGCGGACCACCTGACTGGCCGCCGCGACGGACTGCTGCTGCGCTGCCGGCTTGGCAACACGTGTCCGCGCATCTTGGAGACCAACAGCGAATACGAGTTCTGGGGCGCGCGGGCTTCGCTGTTGGTGACCGACACCCAAGGCAACCACCTGGATCTGCCGCCCGAGGTGCGCGCCTACGCCTTATCCGGCCACCCGCACTTCGCTGCGGCCAACGCTGTGGCCGAGCGTATCGACCGCTGCGCACTCCCGGTGAACCCGCTGCATGCCGGGGCGCCGATGCGTGCCTTGCTGGTGGCGATGGAGGGATGGATGCGGGACGGGGTGGAGCCGCCGGCCAGTCGCTTTCCGATGCGCAGCCAGGGCACGTTGGTGCCAGCCGCGGCGCTTTATCCGGAAATCCCGAGCCTCGGCTACCGCGGTGCCCTTGGCCCGGCGCAACTACCCGACAACAACGTGGTGCCACCGGCGGTGCGGGGGGAGTATGTCGTGCTATGTACCGCGGGTGGATGCCGACGCTAACGCCATCGGTGGGCTGCGCGGCGCGGCGATCGAGGTGCCCAAGGCCACCTATACCGGCTGGAACCCTCGCGCCGAGGGCTTCGCGCCCGGCCAACTTTGTTACAACACCGGCGCTGTGCTGCCGTTCGTTGCGACCAAGGCCGAGCGCGAGGCGGCGCGCGACCCGAGGCTTTCGCTCGAGGAGCGCTATGCCGCGCCGGCAGCCTACGTGACAGCGGTTAGGGCAGCGGCCGAACGCCTGGCCGCGGAACGGCTGTTGCTGGCTGAGGATGTCGAGGCTATCACGACCGCCGCAGCGGCGGACCGGCTGGCGCGGCTGCGGCAGTGACGGGCAGGGCACCCCAATCGGGGTCACTCCATAAAACAGGGTCTTGGGCACTTTTGGTGAATGCACGTCAGGCGTGCGGCGCAAGTGCCGGTCAGCTCCTGACTTTCCGGTAGCAGTCGGTGGCACTTCACCAAAAGTGCCCAAGGCTCGGTTCTATATCGTGACCTCTGCTTGCCTTGTTCTTGTTTCGCCCCAGTTGCCGAATCGTCTCGTCTTCTGTGACACAACTCTGACGCCCGGTGTTCGGAGTTGCCCCATGCCGAGTCAGACCGTCAAGCTTACCGACCGCCTCAACGCCTACATCGACGAAGCTGTCGCGGCTGGCCGCTACGCAGACGCCAGTGAGGTCATCCGCGAGGGCCTTCGCCTCCTGGCCTTGCGCGATTGGGAGGACGGCACCGCCCCAGCTTCTGCTCCCGTCCCCGCCGGCGCCACCGCCCCCCGCAAAGCCGCCTGATACTGCCCTGCCGTTCCTCGCGGTGGTGGTGGCAGTCAAGCACGTCGCCAAGGCGATCCCAGGCACCGGCGTCGTTGCGGTCTGGCTCTACCTCCTCGCCGGCGTCACCGCCGAGGCTTGCTGCCCGATGCCAGGCTGAGCGATGCGGTATCCGATACGAATGCCAAGGCAGGCCATGGTCCAATAGACAGGACGTGCCAACCATTGTGGTTCGCGAACCCCATGCATATCCTCGGCCAAAAGACGGTCGGAGGAAACGAACCATGCTGCAACTTACCCGCCGAAGCCTCGGACTGGGCACCGCCTTGGCCCTGACGCTCGTTGCCGCCCAGCCCGTCCTCGCGCAACCCGTCTCAACCTCGCCAAATGCCCCGGCGGCCCTCACATCTGCCGCGCCGCTGCCATATGCCGCGCCTGAGATGGTCGGCATGTCGGCCGAACGGCTGAGCCGCATCAACGCGGCGCTGCGGGCCGAGGTCGATCGCGAGCAGATCGCCGGTGCCGTCATCGCCGTCGCACGGCGTGGCCGGCTCGTGCACTACCAGGCTATTGGCTACCTGGACCGCGAGCGCGGCACGCCGATGACCACCGACGCTATCTTTACCATCGCCTCGATGACCAAGCCATTTGCCGGCGTGACCACGCTGATGCTGATGGAGGAGGGCAAGCTGGCGCTTGGCGACCCGGTCGAGCGTTTTCTGCCACAGCTTGGCAACCGCCGCGTCGCCGTGCTCACCGACGCCCAGCGCCCCGGGCGGGACGAGGGGTTGATCGAGACAGTGCCGGCGCAGCGCCCGGTCACCATTCAGGACCTGCTGCGTTATACCTCGGGCTTGACCTATGGCGGGGTCACGCCATAGGACGGGCACGATTGCACGGTTGGTGGAACGGGTCAGGAACATTGGCACTGGGTGGGTTGTCCCAATTGATCTAGAACCGTCCGATCAACAGCAACCCTTTGATTCTGCTGAGGACTGTATCGACCCAAACAGACCTTAGTTCAATTGGGACAGAGGTTAGAAATCACGCTTTAAACGGAACGAACAACGGAATTCACTAGCCATTTGAATAGCTTACACTACGAACCGTGCTATCCTGCCCGTTCTATGGCGTGGCCCCTATGGCGGGCGCGGCACGACGGCGCTGCACTGCCAATATCCGCTCTCTTCCAACTGGAGCGGAACCAACCTGACCGCCGAGCAGCTCATCGAGCGCCTTGCCGGCCTGCCGCTGCACTACCAGGCCCACTGGCAGCATCCGTGCGGAGATTTACGGTAAGGGCCTGAGTGGCGGCGTGTAGGCTGGCGGCGGTTGCTGGTTTACGACAACCACCTGATTGTCGTGAGTGGCGGCTTTCCAAGCCGAACAAGGCACTTTGCCCACGATAATCCCGTAACAATCAACCCACGGTCATCCCTCCATGCCCGATGTTGTCGCGGGTGAACGCTCCTGAGTGGACATTGCGGCTGGCTGAGCACCGCGCCGATAGCGAGCCCTACGCCGTAACCGGGGCAGATTCCCGGGCGAGACGGTTGCGTTAAGTGCGCTGGCGTGATTCACAGCCGGCATGTCGTTGCCGGATGCAGCATCGCTGGAGGGGTTCTCGCTTGTCGAGTTGCGGGACGTGGTGGGCCGCCTTGTCGACGAGATGCGGCAGCTGCATTCGGACAATGCGGCCCTGCAAGCCGGGGTGGACGCGCAGCAGGCAACGATCGTGGCGCTGCGCACTGAGAACCAGGCGTTGCGTGACGAGGTGGCCCGGCTGAAGGGCCTGCCGCCGCGGCCGCCGTCGCGGCCGTCGGGCATGGAACAGGCGACGCAACCTGGGGCAGCCGACAAAGATGAGAAGCGTCCCAAGCCGCCGCGGGGCGTCAAGCGCGACGCGCAGGCGATCACCGCCGAGCGGGTGCTCAAGGCGAGCGTGCCGGCCGGTTCGCGCTTCAAAGGCTACGAGGACATCCTAGTGCGCGACCTGCGGCTTTCGGCCGAGGTGATCCGCTACCGGCGCGAGCGTTGGCTCCTCGCGTCGGGCGAGACGGTGGTGGCGCCTTTGCCGGCGGGGATCGTCGGCGGGTTCGGCCCGGAACTGCGGCGCTTCGTGTTGGCGCTGCACGCCCAGGGGCAGGTGACCACGGAACGGCTTGTGGCGTTGCTGAACGGGATCGGGGTGGAGATCTCGAAACGCCAGGTGGTGCGCCTGCTGGCCGAGCCGCTCGACGACTTCGTGGCCGAGGACCAGGAGGTGCTCCGTGCCGGCCTGGCGACCGCGCGCTGGGTGACGGTGGACGACACCGCCGCGCGGCACGCCCGTAGGGACGGGTTCACGACGCAGATCGGCGACGACCGGTTCACGGTGTTCCGCACCGGCGCGTCGAAGTCGCGCGAGGCGTTCCTGTCTGTGCTGCGCGCCGGACACACGGACTATGTCGTGAACGCAGCAGCGCTGGAGTACATGCGCGGGCACGGCCTGTCAGGACAGGTGGTCGCGTTGCTAGATGCGCACCCGGCCAAGCTGTTTGCGGACGCGCCGGCGTGGTCAGCGCACTTGGCCCGGCTCGGCATCGACATGCTCGCGGTCACGCCCGATCCCGTGCAGGTCGCCACCGAAGGCGCGCTCTGGGGCGCCGTCTGCCACCATGGGCTGCTGCCCGGGACGGTGATCGTGTCCGACGACGCCGGCCAGTTCCGGGTCGGGCTGCACGCGCTGTGCTGGGTGCATGCCGAGCGCCTGGTGCACAAGCTCGTGCCGGCCACGCCCAGGCAGCGCCGGGCAGTTGAGGTCACGCGTGCGCTGATCTGGTGGTTCTACGCCGACCTGAAAGCCTGGAAACGCGATCCTTGCCCACGACGGGCGGCGGTGCTGCGGGCGCGCTTTGACCGCATCTTCAGGCGACGAACCGACTACGTCACCCTGGACCGGCTTCTTGCTCGGCTGCATTGGCGCAAGCATGAACTGCTGCGCGTGCTACAGCACCCCGAGATCCCGCTGCACACCAATGGTTCGGAGAACGACATCCGCGCTTGCGTGACCAAGCGCAAGATCTCCGGCGGCACCATGAGCACGGCAGGACGCACCGCGCGCGACGTCATGCTCGGCCTCATGAAAACCTGCAGCAAGCTCAAGGTCTCGTTCTTCCGCTACCTCGGCGACCGCCTGCATGTGCCGGGCGCCATCACCATTCCGCCGCTCCCAGACCTTGTCCGTCAAGCCGCAGCCATGGCCTGACTGCCCGGGAAGCTGCCCCGGTTACCCCTACGCCGGCGTAAGCTCTTGATTCAACATGGGATGCGGCGGGTGAGGCACCTTGGCCCGGTCGCTACCGTAAAAATCCGCATGGATGCTGCCAGTGGGCCATCTTGCCCTCTGTGAGCAACTTAGGTGAGAGTTGATCCCAGGATGGGAGGTTGGTCTATGATCAAATCGAAGACCGTGTTTGTCGTAGGTGCTGGCGCTAGCGCAGAGGTCAACCTTCCAGTAGGCTCGAAACTTAAGACAGATATTGCTCAAAAGCTGCTTATAACACGAGAAAATAATGGCGCCTTGGCTATGTCTCAGGACATACAAAGCGCGCTTAATTTTAGTAATGATGGACAGAATTACTATAAAATGCAAGAATATATAACCGCGTGTAATCTCATTAGAACTGCTATGCCACTTGCGCTTTCAATCGATAACTTCCTTGATACCCACAAAGATGATAGTAATGCTGACCATCCATCAGTTTGAGGATTATCGGTTGACGTGCTGAGGCTGGGTGTGATCCGGGGTGCCCCGTTGCATGGGGGTGGGCTTGGATCGTGTGCGGGATTAGACGGATTGCTGATGGGCTGGTTGAGGAGTTCAAGCGCGTCCTGCCAGGCCAGCGCAAGACGCAACGGGAGAACCTGGCGCTGCTGACCGCGACCATGCTCGACGTGCGCAGCGCCAACTTGATGGACCTGGCGGCGGCGCTGCCCCGTGAAGCGGACCGGACCGACATGCGCTACCAGTGGATTTCGCGCGTGCTGGGCAACACGCTGATCGACCCCGACGCGGTGATGAAGCCGTTCGGGCGCGAGGTGCTGGCGCGCGCGGCGGGAAACGGGCAGCCGGTTGTGCTGATCCTAGACCAGTCCAAGCTGTCCGACCGCCACCAGGTCCTGATGCTGGCGCTCAAGCACGGCGAGCGCGCATTGCCGCTGGCCTGGCGGGTTGAAGCCACCGAAGGTTCGATCGGCTTCGCGGTGCAAAAGGACCTGCTCGAAGCGGTTGTGCCTTGGCTGCCCGAAGGCGTGCCGGTCTGCCTCATGGCCGACCGCTTCTACGGCACGGCCGACCTGATCTCCTTGTGCCAGGGCCTGGGCTGGGACTACCGCCTGCGCCTCAAGGGCAACCTCGTGGTCGGCGACCGCGGCCGGAGGACCAAGACAGGTGCCCTGGCTGATGGCCGCACCTTTGCGCTCGAAGACGTCCAGCTCACGGCCAGAAGGGCCACAACCAACATCGGCATCATGCGCGACCCCGGCCACAAGGAGGCTTGGATCATCGCCATGTCGGACAAGCCTGGCTACCTGACCACGCTGGACTACTCGCAGCGCTGGGGCATCGAGCCGATGTTCTCCGACTTCAAGTCACGCGGCTTCGGCGTCGCCGACACGCAAATCCAACATCCTGACCGCCTCGCCCGCCTGCTGCTTGTCATGGCGCTTGCCCTTTACTGCGCCGTCTCGACCGGCCAATGGGACGCCGAGCACCACCCCGTTCCCGCCGAAAAAAACTTCTGAACCACCAACCAAAGAAGGTCGCACGCTCCAGGACGTCTTGGTTCACCCGCGGCCTGCGCCGCATCACAAAGCTTCTCCAAGCCGCCCTGCCGTTGCCGCCGCTCTGGTCAACGTAACTGATGGATGGTCAGCTTCAGCATCGTCTCCCGGTCTGTCATGTGTTGTCCAAAATCTTTTAAAGTTCCTCTCGGGTCTTTATCTATCGAAACCAGCTTAAACAGCCTCCATTCCAGAGCGGTTTCAAGCGCCATGGTCCGGCAGTATTCCTCGGTCTGTTCCATAATGATATTCCTGTCTGATTCTTAGTACCCCCACCCGACGAGCATTATTGTTCCATCGGCATTCAAGGAGGCTCTCGTAAGTATTTTGTAAGATTGTATTCAAAATTGCCTTCCAAGAACGTAGCGCAAGCGGACGGCTTGGCGAGAGAGTTTTCGAGAACGATCTTAATTACACTACATGTGAAACTGAGAACATGCTTATTGTAGTCACACAATCACCAGCGACTAGTGAAGATTTGTTCACGCCGCTACACGCGGAACAGCCACCCGGCCAACGCCAAACCCTGACCTGCCCGCCGCCGGACTCGAACCGGCAAGCCCTCACGGACGTCGGATTTTAAGTCCGCCGCGTCTACCAATTCCGCCAGGCGGGCGCACTACGATTCCTGAGCGATCCCGGCCGCGATGTCCAGCGCGCGACGCATCAAAGTCTCGCTCGCCTCCAACGTCCGGAACGCGCTGTACGCTGACAGCGTCACGTTCTCCAGCCCTGCCAGCCGGTGGCCCGGCGGCAGCGGCTCCGTGTCGAACACATCCAGCGCCGCATGGCCCAAATGCCCGCTCGCCAGCGCCGCCACCAGCGCCGTCTCGTCCACCAGTGCCCCCCGCGCGGTGTTGACCAAAATCGCGCCGGGCCGCATCGCCAGCAGCCGCCCCGCGTCCAGGAACCCGCGCGTCTCGTCTGTCAGCGACAGATGCACCGATACCGCATGGCTCTCGGCCAGCAATCGTTCCAATGGCACAAACTCAACCCCCAAAGCCGTGCGCGGCGTGCGGTTCCATGCCAGCACGCGCATGCCGATCCCCTGTGCGATCCGCGCGGCCTCGGCGCCGATCCCGCCATAGCCCAGCAGGCCCAGCGTTTTGCCGCGCAACTGCATGCCCTCGGTCCGCGGCCAGCCGCCGGCGCGGATGCCGCGGTCCATGCGCGCCAGCCCGCGCGCCGCCGCCCACAGCAGGCTGATCGCGTGCTCGGCCACTGCGGTGTCGCCGTAGCCCTTGATGGTGTGGACCTCGATGCCCAGCCCCGCCAGCGCGTCGGGGTCCATGTAGCTGCGCGCGCCGGTGCCGAGGAACACGACGTGGCGCAGCTCGGGGCACTGCGCCATGGCCTCGGTCGGCATGTAGGTGTGGTCGTTCAGCACCAGTCGCACGCTGCGCAGCATTGTGGGCAACTCGGCCGGGTCCACATGTGCTTGTATGTTGATGCGGATCGCCGGGTCGCCGCGCCGTGCTACGCTGCGGAGCACGTCGGCCAAGGCAACGCTCGCGTCCAGGAATAAACCGTCCATGCCCTGCTTTCACCTCCGGCCTTTACGCGGCGCAATCGTGGCCGCCGCCGCCCAGCGCCGCAATGCCTGGACCGCGCTCGTGCTGTGCCTGCTGGCCGCCCCAGCCGTCGCGCAGAAGCCGCCGCCGCTCGGCGCGCCGGAACAGCCCCGGCCGCGCAGCCAGACCGAGGCCGGGCTGCCGGGCAAGCCGCCGCCGCTGGGCGCGCCCGACCCGAACGAGCCAAGCCGTCCCCCAGCCACCCGGGGCGGCCTACCCGGGTCCAACGAGCGCCCCTCGTCAAGCGGGACCGGCTTCGTGGTTGCGGAAGGCCGGGTGCTGACCAACAACCACGTCATCAACGATTGCGGGCGGGTGGTGGTGCGCAACGCGGCCGGGGAGCGTGCGCCGGCGCGCGTCCAGGCGACGGATCGGCGACGGGACCTGGCCTTGCTGACCGTCGCCGCCAACGTCGGCCCGGCGCTGCCGTTCCGCGACCAGCCGCCGGTGCGTAGGGGCGAGAGCGTCGTGACCTACGGCTTCCCGCTGTCCGGCCTGCTGTCGTCCGGCCCGACGCTCACCACCGGGGACATCAGCGCCTTGGCCGGGCTGCGCGACAACCCGAACAATTTCCAGATCAGCGCGCCGGTGCAGCCGGGCAACTCGGGTGGGCCGCTGCTGGACAGCCAGGCCAACATCATCGGCGTCGTCGTCTCGAAACTGAACGCGGCGCGCATCGCCGAGATGACCGGCGGCGACATCCCGCAAAACGTGAACTTCGCGGTCAAGGGCACCGAAGCCCTAGCGTTCTTGCGGGCCAACGGGGTGCAGCCACGCCTGGTCAGCAGCACGGGGGTGGACAAACGAGCGTTCGAGGTAGGTGAGGTCGCCAATGACTCCACCGTCTACATCCAGTGCTTCCGCTAACCTGAACGTGCCGCTTCCGGCCGCCGTGCTGCACCGGGCGGCGCGCCCGCCGGTGCGGCTGGCGTGGCAGGTGGTCCGCTGGGCGCTGATGCTGAGCGTGTGGGGCGTGCTGCTGGCGGCGCTGGTGCTGGCGTGGTTCGCGCGGGACCTGCCGCGGCCGGAAACCGCGTTGGATGCGGCGCGGCGTCCGGGCCTTACGCTACAGGACCGCTCCGGCCGCACGTTCGCCACCTTCGGCGACGTGGTGGGGGACCCGCTGCGGCTGCGGGACCTGCCGGCGGCACTGCCCGCGGCGGCGGTCGCGGTCGAGGACCGGCGGTTCTACAGCCACCCCGGCGTCGACGGCATCGGCGTGCTGCGCGCCATCTGGGTCAACATCCGCTCCGCGCGCCTGGTGCAGGGCGGCTCCACCCTCACGCAGCAGGTGGCGAAGAACCTGTTCCTGACCAACGCGCGCACATTCCGGCGCAAAGTGCAGGAGCTGATGTTGACCGTCTGGCTCGAACAGACCTTCAGCAAGCCGGAAATCCTAGAGATTTGGCTGAACCGGGTTTACCTCGGCTCCGGCGCATGGGGCGTGGACGCGGCGGCGCGGATGTACTTCGGCGTGTCCGCCCGCAAGCTGAACCTGTGGCAGAGCGCCGTCATCGCCGGCCTCCCGCGCGCCCCGTCCCGCATCAACCCGCGCACCAACCCCGTGGCCGCCGCCGCGCGTGGGCGGGAGGTGCTGGCGGCCATGGCCGACACCGGCGTCATTACCGAGGCGCAGGCCACCGCGGCTTCGGCGCAGATCGCGTTCCCGCCACGCCCCGCCGCGGCCGGCTGGTTCGCGGACTGGGTGGCGGAGGCGTCGGCGCCCCTGGTCGCGCCCGGCGCGGACGCGGTGCTGCGCACGACGCTGGACGGGCGCACGCAGGCGTCGGTGGAGCGGCGGCTGCTGGCGGTGCTGGACGGTCCGGGCGCGGCGCTCAGCGTCGGGCAGGGCGCGGTGGTGGTGCTGGACGCCAGCTCCGGCGCGGTGCGCGCCATGGCCGGCGGGCGGGACTGGCGCGCAAGCCCGTACAACCGCGCCGTGGCCGCGCGGCGCCAGCCCGGCTCGGCGTTCAAGCCGTTCGTGTGGCTGGCGGCGTTGGAGGCCGGGTTGCGGCCCGACGACACGGTACTGGACGCCCCGCTCCGGCTGGGCGCGTGGGAGCCACGCAACTTCGACGGCACGTTCAAGGGCCAGGTCACCTTAGAAGAGGCGTTGGCCCAGTCGCTCAACACCGCCGCGGTCCGGCTGATGCAACAGGCCGGCGGTCCACGCGCCGTGACCGCGGTGGCCCGGCGGCTCGGCATCAGCGACGCGATGCCGGACGACCTCTCATTGGCGCTCGGCACCGGGGAGGTCGGGCTGCTGGAGCTGTCGGCCGCCTACGCCGCGCTGTTCAACGGCGGGCGGCTGGTGACGCCGTCCGGGATCGACAGCGTGGAGTCGGAACGCCGGACGGTGCCGGTGCCGCGTGCGCCGGGCCAACGGGTGGTGGAGGCGGAACAGGCGGCGCAGATGGCGCGTATGTTGGGGGCGGCGGTGTCGCGCGGCAGCGGCCGGGTGGCGGCGGTGCCGGGCCGGACCGTGGCGGGCAAGACCGGCACCACGCAGGACTTCCGCGACGCCTGGTTCGTGGGCGCGGTCGGCAACACCGTGATCGGCGTGTGGCTCGGCAACGACGACGCGCGGCCGATGAAGGGCGTGAGCGGCGCAGGCCTGCCGGCCCGGCTGTTCAGGGAGATCGCAGGGGACTTGCGGTAGCCTGGGCGCCCACGGCGGAGCGCGACGCCAGCGCCAGGATCACCAAGCCAACGGCGGCGGACACCAGGCTGCCGACGAACACCGCGAGCTTCACCTCGTCCCCGCGCGGCGAGCCGCGGAACGCCAGGTCGCCGATGAACAGGCTCATGGTGAAACCGATCCCGCACAGCACCGCCGCGCCGTACAGTTGCGGCAGCGTCACGCCCGCGGGCAGGCGCGCCAGGCCTGTGCGGTTTGCCGCCATCACCGCGCCGAACACGCCAAGCTGCTTGCCCACGAACAGCCCGAGCGTGGTGCCAATCGCGAGCCGGTCGGTCCAGGCCCCCTCCGGCAGCGTGTCGAACCGCAGCCCGGCGTTGGCCAGGCCGAACAGCGGCAGGATGGCATACGCGACCCAGCGGCCGATGCGGCGCTCCAGCCGCTGCGCCGGCGCCTCGTCTTCATCGGGCCGGCTCCGCATCGGCACCACGAACGCGAGCGCCACGCCGGCCAGGGTCGCATGCACGCCGCTTTGGAATACCAGTGCCCACAACGCCAGGCCGCCCAGCAAGTAGGGCCACAGTTGCCGCACGCCCACCCGGTTCAGGCAAAGCAGCCCCAGCAGCACCAGCGCCGATTCGCTCAGCGCAACAACGTTCAGGCCCTCGGTGTAAAACAGCGCGATCACGACGATGGCGCCGAGGTCGTCGATGATGGCGAGCGCCGCTAGGAACACCTTAAGCCCAATCGGCACCCGGCTGCCGAGCACGCTCAGCACCGCGAGCGCGAAGGCGATGTCGGTTGCGACTGGCACCGCCCAGCCGCGCAACGCCTCGTCGTCGCCCAGGTTGAAGGCCACGAAAATCAGCGCCGGCACGACCATCCCGCCCAACGCCGCCAGGCCCGGCGCGGCCAGGCGCGCGGGCGACGCCAACTCGCCCTGCGTCATCTCCCGCCGCAGCTCCAGCCCGACCAGCAGGAAGAACACCGTCATCAGGCCGTCGTTGACCCAGATATGCAGTTGCTGCGTGAACCCCGGCACGCCGAGCGGCTGGTGCAGCAGCGCGCGGTACGTGCCGCCAGCGGATGAGTTGGCCCATGCCAAGGCCACGAGCGCCGACAGGATCAGCACCACGCCGCCTGCGCTCCCGCTCCGCAGGAAGCCTTGCAACGCGGCGAATCTCCGGCGGGTGGCGGTCGTGGCCTGGATCAACTGCATTCCGGTGGTGTCCTGTCCTTGCTTCGGGCAACGCTGGGTGCGCTGTCACGTTGTAGTGCGTTGTCACGTCGCAACCGGGCGCCCGCGGGCCGGCGGCGCTCTTGGTATGGGACGTTCCTTGCTGCCTCAACACATTAAACGTCAGGTCTCCGGGAACCCAGCCGAGCGCTGGGCCGCCGCCATGCGCCGCGGCGACTTTCCGGCGGCATGGGCCGTCAGCGACGCGGTGCTCGCGCTGCGGGACCCGCGCACCCGGGACGACCCGTCGCAGCCGTATCACCAGCGCTGGGTATGGGAGGGGCGCGCGTTCGCCGGCCAGAGGGTGCTGGTGCGCTGCTACCACGGCCTGGGCGACACGGTGCAGTTCTGCCGCTACTTGCCCCTGCTGCGTCCGCACGTCGCCGCGCTCGATGTGGAGGTGCAGCCGGAGCTGATGGGCCTGTTGTCAGCGCTGCCAGGGCCGGACCGGCTGCTGCCATTCGACCCGGCCAACCCCGCGCCGCCATCCGGGTGCGACATCGAGATCATGGAGCTGCCGCACGCGCTCCGCATCGCGCCGGGGCCTGCGCCGTACCTGTCCGTGCCGGTCACGCGCCCGGGTGCCGCCCTGCGGGTCGGGCTGTGCTGGGGCGCCGGCGGCTGGGACCCGCGCCGCTCGGTGCCGTTCCGCCTGCTGGCGCCGCTCGGCGATCTGCCCGGCGTGCAGTTGGTCTCGCTGCAACGCGGCCCGGCGGCGTCCGAGGGTCCGCCGTGCGACGACTCGATGGACATCCAGCGCACCGCCCGGCTGATGGGCACGCTGGACCTGGTGGTGAGCGTGGACACGATGGTCGCGCACCTGGCCGGGGCGCTCGGCCGGCCGACGTGGCTGCTGCTGCAAGCGGAGGCGGATTGGCGCTGGATGGACGCGCGGGACGACAGCCCCTGGTACCCCACCATGCGGCTGTTCCGGCAGGCGCTACAGGGCGACTGGCACGCCCCTGTGGCGCGGCTGCGGGCGGAGCTGGCGGATTTGGCCACGCGGCCATTGCAGGGGAACCCTCGCGCGCTCTAGGGTTTGTAGGCGTGAGAAGCCATCGACAGGACCCCTTTTGCGGATTGCCATCCTCGGCCTGACCATCACCTCATCCTGGGGCAACGGACACGCCACCACGTTCCGCGGGCTGGTGCGCGGCCTGGCGCGGCGCGGGCATTCGGTGCTGTTCCTGGAGCGGGACAAACCCTGGTACGCCGACCACCGCGACCTGCCCGCGCCGCCATACGGGGACACGCAGTTGTATGGCGGCCTGCACGAACTGGAAGGCCGTTGGTCCGGCGCGATCCGCGACGCGGACCTGGTGCTGGTCGGGTCCTACGTGCCGGACGGCCAAGCGGTCGGGGCATTAGTTCAGCGGCGCGCGCGCGGCGTCACCGCGTTCTATGACATCGACACGCCCGTGACGCTCGCCGCCCTTGCGGCCGACGCGTGCGACTACTTGACGCCGGAGCTGCTGCGCGGGTTCGACCTGTACCTCTCGTTCACCGGCGGGCCGACGCTGCGGCGCTTGGAGCAAACATTGGGCGCACGGGCGGCCCGTGCGCTGTACTGCTCGGCCGATCCGGACGTGTACCGGCCCGATCCGGACGTGGCGGCGGCCTGGGACCTCGGCTACCTCGGCACCTACAGCCCGGACCGCCAGCCAGGGGTGCAACGCCTGCTGTGCGAGCCCGCCGCCGCCTGGCCCGAGGGACGCTTCGTGGTGGCCGGGCCGCAGTACCCCGCCGACGCCGCCTGGCCGGCCAATGTCGAGCGCACCGAGCACCTGCCGCCCGACCGCCACCGCGCGTTCTACGCCGCCCAGCGATTCACCCTGAACGTGACCCGCGCCGACATGGTGCGGGCGGGATACAGCCCCAGCGTCCGCCTGTTCGAGGCCGCGTGCTGCGGCGTGCCCATCATCAGCGACCCCTGGCCCGGCCTCGATGCGTTCTTCCGCCCGGGCACCGAAATCCTCACCGCCGATACCCCGCATGACGTGCTGGATATCCTCCGCACCATGCCGGACGCGCGCCGCCACGCCATCGCCGCCGCCGCCCGGGCGCGGGTGCTGGCGGCGCACACCGGGGACCACCGGGCGGCGGAGCTAGAGGCGTTCGCGCACGAGGCCATGACCCGCCGGGTGCGCGCATGAACATCGTCATTTTCGGGCTGTCGGTCAGCTCGTCCTGGGGCAACGGCCACGCGGCGCTGTGGCGCGGGCTGATCGGCGCGTTGCTGGACGCCGGGCACCGGGTCACGTTCTTCGAGCGGGACCTGTCGTTCTACGCCGAGCACCGCGACCTGCATGCCCTGCCCGCGGGCGGCGAGCTTGCGTTCTACGCCGACTGGCCCGGCGCGCTGCCCCGGATGCGGTGGGCGCTGGCGGACGCGGACGTGGCGATGGTCACGTCATACTGCCCGGACGGCCTCGCCGCGACCGAGCTGGTGCTGGGCAGCCGCGCGGCGGTGCGCTGCTTTTATGACCTCGACACGCCCGTGACCCTGGCGCGCCTGGCGGCCGGGGAGAGCGTGGACTACATCGGCCCGGACGGGCTGGCCGGGTTCGACCTCGTGTTGAGCTACACCGGCGGCGGTGCGCTGGACGCGCTGCGGGACCGGCTGGGCGCGCGCCGGGTCACGCCCATTTACGGCTCGGTGGACCCCGGCACCCACTGCCCGGCGGCCCCGCGGCCGGACTACGCGGCGCTGCTGTCCTACCTCGGCACCTACGCCGCCGACCGGCAGTCGGCGCTCGAACGGCTGTTCGTGGAGCCGGCACAGCGCCTGCCGCACGAGCGGTTCGTGATCGGCGGCGCGCAGTACCCGGACGGGTTCCCCTGGACCGCCAACACCTATTTCGTCCGCCACCTGCCGCCGCCCGAGCATCCGGCGTTCTACTCGTCCTCGCGCATGACGCTGAACGTCACGCGGGACGCCATGGCGCGCATGGGCTGGTGCCCGTCCGGCCGGCTGTTCGAGGCGGCGGCGTGCGGCGTGCCGATCCTGTCCGACGACTGGCCCGGCCTTGATGAGTTCTTCGAGCCAGGCCGCGAAATCCTGGTGGCGCGCACCACCGAGGACGCCATGGCGGCACTCAGCCTGCCGCCGGAGCACCTGGCGCTGCTGGCCCGCCGCGCCCGCGACCGCACCCTGTCCGAGCACAGCGCCGCGCGCCGGGCGGCTGACATGGTGCAGGCATTCGAGGCCGCGAGTGCAAGGGAGCCCGTCTGATGTGGGGCATCATCCCCGCCGCCGGCAACGGCACCCGCATCCAGCCGCTAGCGTTCAGCAAGGAGCTGCTGCCGGTCGGCTCCCGCCTGGACCAGAGCGGCGTCGAACGGCCGCGCGCCGTAAGCGAGTACCTGATCGAGCGCATGGTGCGGGCCGGCGCGGACAAGATTTGCTTCGTGATCTCGCCCTGGAAAAGCGACATCCTGCAATACTACGGCGGCGCGGTCGGCGACGTGGACGTGGCCTACGTGTGCCAGGCCGGCGCGGTCGGGCTGTGCGACGCCATTTTCCGGGCGCTCCCCGTCATCCCCGCCAACGAGCCGGTCATGGTCGGCCTGCCGGACACCATCTGGTTCCCCGCCGACGCGCTGTGCCGCCTGCCAAACGACCGGCTGTCGTTCCTGCTGTTCCCGGTGGAACGGCCGGAGTTGTTCGACGCGGTGGACACGGACGCCGACGGTCGGGTGCGGGAAATCCAGGTCAAGTCCCAGGACGCCCGCAGCAACTGGATTTGGGGCGCGTTCAAGATGCCCGGCGCGACCCTGCACGCGCTGCACCGCCTATGGCTCGAACGCGAGCGGCGGGACGAGTACATCGGCACGCTGGTGAATGCCTGGCTGGCGGCGGGCAACGAGGCCTGGGGCGTGCGCGCCGGCGTCAGCTACGTCGATGTCGGCACCCTGAACGGCTACCGCGAGGCCATGCGCCTGCTGGGCGGCGAGGCGGCGGTTCCTGCCCCGGTGCAGCCAATGGTGGAGAAAAAGCGCGGCGGCGCGACGTTGCAAAGGAGCGAGGCTTGAACGAACACTGGACCCCGGACCGCATCCGCGCCCGGGCCGAGGCGCTAGGGCCGTGGTTCCACAACCTCGACCTGCACGGCGTCCGCACCGCGCCCGACCATTTCCTGGGCGACTACCCCGCCGTGAAGTGGCAGCGCTTCCAGGACAGCCTGCCCGCCGATATGACCGGCAAGACGGTGCTGGATATCGGCTGCAACGCCGGGTTCTACTCGATGGAGATGAAGCGGCGCGGCGCGGCGCGCGTGCTGGCGGTGGACTTCGACGAGGACTACCTGGCGCAGGCCCGCTTCGCCGCCGAGGTGGAGGGCCTGGACATCGAGTTCCGCCAGATGTCGGTTTATGACGTGGGCGCGCTCGGGGAGCGGTTCGACGTCGTGTTCTTCATCGGCGTGTTCTACCACCTGCGGCACCCGTTGTTGGCGCTGGACTTGATCCACGAGCACGTCGCCCGGGACCTGCTGGTGTTCCAGTCCATGCAGCGCGGATCGGACCAGATGACGCCGGTGGCGGAGGACTACGACTTTACCGAGACGGCGCAGTTCGATGAGCCCGGCTACCCGAAGCTGCACTTCATCGAGCACAGCTACAGCCACGACAACACCAACTGGTGGGCGCCGAACCGCGCCTGTTCCGCCGCCCTGCTGCGCGCGGCCGGGTTCCGCATCGAGGCGAATCCGGAGCAGGAGGTGTTCATCTGCCGCCGCGCCACGCTGCCGGACGCGCGATATGGCGCGGTGTACCCCGCACGGGGCGGGGAGCAGCATCCATGATCGAAGCCTGCATGATCTGGAACGAACCCAACAACAAATCACACTGGGATTTCGAGAACGACCCGGGCTGGGCTACCTTCGCGCGCATGACCAAGCTGGCCGGCCAGGCCATCGCGGCGGAGGCGCCGGGCCTGCCGCGCGTGCTGGGCGGCATCAGCCCCATCGACCCGGACTTCATCCGCGTGCTGGAGGGGCACGGCGCGCTGGCGGACCTGGACGCGGTGGCGGTGCACGGCTTCCCGCTCGATTGGAACCACTGGATGCTGGACGAGTGGCCGCAGAAGCTCGACAGCATCCGCGCGGTCACCCGCCTGCCGGTTTGGGTGTCCGAGGTCGGCATCTCCACCTTCGGCGCCGAGGAGGTGCAGGAGTGGGGCCTGCGCCGTACCGCCGGGCTGCTGCACAAGCAGGCGCCGCGCATCCACTGGTACTCGCTGTACGACCTGCCCGCCGCCTGGCCCGCCACCACCCGGCACCGCGAGGCCGAGGGCAGCAGCTATTACCGCCACTTCCACATGGGCCTGCTGGACGAGCACGGCCGGCCCAAGCGCGCTGCCCGGATCTTCCACGAGTTCGCCCCGGAAATCGGCATCTGCCAGTGGTTCCACTACGAGGACCACCGCCTGGATGATGCCGTGCGGCACCTGCGGGACATGGGCGTGACGTACTTGCGCACCGGGCTGTCCTGGGCGGACTGGTATCGGCCCGATTGCGAGAAATGGTTCGACCGGCAGATGCGCGCGCTGGACGGCTTCAACGTCACGGCCACGTTCTGCTTCACCCCGGAGCACAAGGGCCAGTGGCCGCACCACACCGCGGTGCCGACGCACCCGGAGGAGTTCGCCGAGTTCTGCGCGCAGATGGTGCGCCGCTACGCGCCGGGCCGGGCGGACGCGCTGGCGCCCGCGCACGCAGCCGCGGGGTAGCATGGACCTGCTGGCGGCCCTGTTGGCGAGGACGTCGGCACAGGGCCGGGTGGCGCTGGTGGTGGCGCACCCGGACGACGAGACCCTCGCCGTGGGCGGCAGCCTGCATCTGTTGCCGGACCTGTTGCTGGTGCACCTGACCGACGGCGCGCCGCGCGGGCTGGACGACGCCGAGCGTGCCGGCTTCGCAACCCCCGCCGCCTACGCCGCCGCACGCCGGGCGGAGCTGCAAGCCGCACTCGGCGTCGCCGGCGTCGCGCCGGAGCTAGTGGAGCTGGGCGTGCCGGACCAGGACGCCAGCCTGCACATGCCGGACATCACCGCTGGCCTGGCCCAGCTGTTCAAGCGGCACGGCGTGCAGGCGGTGCTGACCCACGCCTACGAGGGCGGCCATCCCGACCACGATGCAGCCGCGTTCTGCGTGGCGCACGCGACGGCGCAGCCAGTGCTGGAGTTCGCGGGGTACCACGCCGGACCGGACGGCGGCTTGGTCACCGGGCAGTTCCTGTCGCCCACCCCGCCCTGCCCGCTGTCGCCCACAGAGCGCGCGCGAAAACGGCGCATGCTCGACTGCTTTCGCACCCAGTCCGGCTTCCTGCGTAATTTCGACGCCAGCGCCGAGCGGTTCCGCCCTGCCCCCGCCTACGACTTCGGCGCCCCGCCCCACCCCGGCCTGCTCAACTACGAGCGCTGGGGCTGGTCCATGACCGGCGCACGTTGGCGCGCCCTCGCAGCCGAGGCCATGCCGTGCGCCGCCTGACCGTGCTCAACATCGCTTACCCCCTGGCCCCCGTCAGCCCGGACGCGGTCGGCGGGTCCGAACAGGTGCTGACGGCGCTGGACCAGGCGTTGGTCGCGGCCGGGCACCGCAGCGTGGTCATCGCCTGCGAAGGCTCGCGCGTCATGGGCGAGCTGGTGTCCTACCCCGCGCCCCCGCCGGGCCGGGCGATCGACGATGAGATCGGCCTGGCCCGGCAAGCCTGGGTTCGCGAGGCCACCGCCCACGTGCTGGCGACGGCGGCGGTCGACGTGATCCACATGCACGGGGTCGATTTCTACAGCTATCTCCCGCCGCCTGGCCCGCCGCTGCTGGCAACGCTGCACCTGCCGCCCGACTGGTACCCGCCCGAGGCGCTGGAGCCGCCGCGCAGCGAGAGCTGGGTCAACTGCGTGTCCGACAGCCAAATGCGCCGCGCGCCGCCCAGCCCGCGCATGTTGGACCCGATCCCGAACGGCGTGCCGGTCGAGGCGCTGGGCGTCGTGCAGCCGCGCAAGTGCCGCTACGCTCTGATGCTGGCGCGGGTGTGCCCGGAAAAGGGGCTGCATTTGGCGCTGGACGCTGCCCACGCGGCGGGGTCGCCGTTGCTGATCGGCGGCGCGGTGTTCCCCTACCCCACGCACCAGCAGTACTTCGCAAACGAGGTCGCGCCCCGCCTGGACCGCCAGCGCCGTTACCTCGGCCCAGTCGGCTTCCGGCACAAACGCCGCCTGCTGGCCGCCGCGCGCTGCCTGTTGGTGCCGAGCCTGGTGGCAGAAACCAGCTCGCTCGTGGCGATGGAGGCAGCAAGCTGCGGCACCCCGGTCATTGCCTTCCGCACCGGCGCGCTGCCGGAGGTGGTGGAGGACGGCCGCACCGGCTTCCTGGTGGACGACGTGGCGGGCATGGCGGACGCGATCCGCTGCGTGGACAGCATCGACCCGGCGGCCTGCCGCAGCACGGCGCAGCGCCGCTTCGGCCTGGAACGCATGACGGCCGCCTACCTCGAACGCTACCACCACCTCGCCCACGGCCGCGCCATCGCCGCCTGATGCACGTGACGCTGCTGGACACCGACGCGGCGCTGTTCGGCTTGGCGCCCGAGTGGGAGGCGCTGTGGCGTCGCGTGCCGGACGCGACCCCGTTCACCCACCCCGCCTGGCTGCTGCCGTGGTGGCGGCAGTTCGGCACGGGACTGCCGCGGGTGGCGGCGGCATGGGACAACGGCCGCCTGGTGGGCGTGCTGCCGATGTATCTGCTGGACGGCTACGGCCCGCGCCGGCTGTTGCCGGTCGGCGCGGGCCTCTCGGACCTGCATGATGTCCTGGCCGAGCACAGCGTGCCGGTGGGTGCGTTGCTGGCCGCCGTGCTGGAGCGCGCGGACGGGGCAGCGCTGTGCGAACTGCCGGAGGTCCCGCCCGGCTCGGCGCTGCTGGACGCGCCCGCCCCGGCAGGCTGGACGCTGGCATGGTCGCAGGGCACGGCCTGTCCCGTGCTGGCCCTGCTGCAAACCGTGGCCGGCCTGGACGGCGTGCTGCCGGCCCGCACGCGGCGCAAGCTGCGCATGAATCGCCACCGGGCGGAGCGCGCCGGCGGCGTCGCCCTCGAAACCGCCACCCCGGACACCACGGCTGGCCTGTTGGCGGACCTCGTGCGCCTGCACCAGGCACGCTGGACCGCCGAGGGCGAACCCGGCGTGTTCTCCGACCCGCTTGTTGGCGCGTTCCACGCCGACAGCGCGCCGGCGCTGGTCGCGGCCTCGCTGCTGCGGCTGCAAGCGCTGCGGGTCCAGGGCGTCGTCGCCGCGGTATGCTACGCGCTGCTGCCGCCGGACGGGCGCATCCTGTTTTACATGACCGGCTACGACGCTGGCTTTGCCGCGCTCAGCCCCGGCACCCTGCTGCTGGCCGCAATGCTCGAACAAGCGATCCATGAAGGCCGGCACGAGGCCAACTTCCTGCGCGGCAACGAGGCCTACAAGTACGCCTGGGGCGGCGTGGACCGGCACAACCGGCACGGCCAGGTGACGCGCGCATAGAAACCAGCGCGTTCACCGCACGAGGCGGCGGCGGGCCCATCCTAAACCAAACAGCCCAAACGCCATGACGGCGATGCTGGCCGGCTCCGGCACGACGGAGAACCGTGCGATGGTGTAGCCGCTTGAGGTATAGTTCTGGTTTGCGAACACCTGGCTCGCGTCCGTGTACTGCGACGCCGCCGCGCCGGTCTGCACTATGGCGGAGAACACAGGCCTGCTGCTGCTGTCTAGGAAAATGTCCGAGCGCGGGACCGCAATGCCGACGAAATAGCTGGAAGCTGAAGCAACGAGGCTGGTGTATGCGCTCGATGACTTGATGATGTTGAGCGCATTCAAAGCCGTTGACGACGTGGTGAACGTCAACCGCTGGGTTGACGCAATACTGCTGAACGGCGCATCGAAGAATGTTACGTTATAATTATTATTGCCGATAGCGAGGTTCCTGATCGTCACGCCGTTGAACGGCGTCGCTTGCGCTGGCGCAACCATGATGGTCGCGAGGCATAGAGCAAAGCTCGCGGCAAGAGTTCTATTCATGTTAGTTCCCAGCTATCCCTGGCCCATTCACTATAATCAGGGCAGAAGGTTAACAAGTCGTAAATTGTTGGCTTGACCAACCTCGAACTACACTTCGCGGTTTAATTTTAACGTTTGATAATAAAAGATTGGCCGGTCGGCAAGGTCACCACTGGCTCTTCGCGGCCCAGGAAATAGTCGTCGACCGCACGTCGGGCGCCCGGACAGGTCGCAAAGCCGTAATCGTCGAACAACAGCAACCCTCCGGTCACCAGCCGCGGGTATGCAAACTTGATGGACGCCGAAATCGAGGCATGCAGGTCGAGGTCGATATGCGCGAACCTCAGCGTTGCCGCCTCCAAGCCACCGAACGTTTCCGGCACCAGTCCCGGGCGGAACTCCAGGAACGGGTCAGCGCCCACCAGCGCTTGGACGCTCGTGAGAGACACGTCGGCGAAATCGCCCTCAACATGCAAGTCCCACGCCGGGTTGGCGGGCGGCATGCCGCTGAACGTGTCGAACATCCGGAACGCCGGCGGCTCCGGCGCGAAGTATCGTGCGAGCAAGTTGCGGATGAACGCTGCCGTGCCGCCGCGGTACACGCCCAGCTCCCATACCTCCCCCGGCAGCGAAACCGTCGAGCGCAGCAGTTGCTTCAGGATGAACAGCCGGTGCCGGTCCACCAGCGCCACGGCGTCGTGCCGGGCAAGCTGCTCGCCCAGCGCGGCGATGTCGGGGTCCAGCGCCCATGCATGCAACACCGGCAAATCCGATTGCCAAATTCCGTACGCGTGGGCGTCGGGCAGCCCGGGCGCAGCCGTCACCGTGGACACGCCGCATCCTCCGCGGATTTGCGGGCGATAACGAGGTTCTGGTTCGACCCGAGATAGCCGAACTCCTGCGACCAGTACAGCATGCAGCGCGCCTCCGCGAAGCCGATCCGGCGCAGGGCGCCGAGCACGTTGAGGCCGAGATAGCGGAAGCACAACGAGCCTTGCTCCGAAACGGGGTTGCCGTGGTACTCCGGCTCGGCCAGGTGCTCGTAGGAGCCGTCCGCGCGCACCCGCACGCGGTCCACCACCGCCCCATGCCCGAACTGCGTCGGCGCCGCGAACAACAGGGCGCCGCCGGGCCGGAGCACGCGGTGGCACTCGCGCAGCGCCGCATCGAGGTCCTCGACGTGCTCCAGCACATCGAACGACAGCACGGCGTCGAACGCCTGGTCCGCGAAGGTCAGCCGGCAAACGTCCTCGTGGCGCACGCCGTCGTACAGTGCGCCGCGCTGGTGGTCCGGGCCAAGGAACTCCGAGCCTTGCGTGCCCGGCCAGCGCAGCTTCAGCCACTTGAACAGCCGCGTGACGCCCTCGGTCACGTACAGGCGCGCGTCGGCGGACGGCTGGATGTCGCGCTGCAACACGTGCATGGCGGCGCGGATACGGTTCGGGAAGCCGCAGCGGCACGTCAGGTGTTCCCGCCAGTTCGGCGCCAGCCGGCCATCCGCGGCCGTCTCGTGGGCATACTCGTAGCCCGTTCCGAACTCCGCGTGGGTGCGGCACATGGCGCAGGTGCCGGGCAGGGTGAACCACTCGGTGGAGCGCGGCAGCACGGCCAGTTCAGCCGCCCGGTGCGCCTCGAACGCTGGCTGGTGCAGCGCCGCCACATGGCAGTACTCGTCCCAGTCCTGGACATCCTGGGTGTACAGGTCCCCATCGAGCAACGGCCGGTCTATTGCCTTCGCGTCCCGCTCGATCTGCGACGCCGCCGCCTCCGGCGTATGCAGGTTTTGGCCGCCAACGCCGTTCCAGCGGAACGCGTAGCGCAACCGGCCATACCGCAGGTACCCGGCCCGCAGCACCTGGTCCCGCCAGCACGCCTGCAACAGCAGCAGGTCGCCGACCGCATGGCGGTCAAGCCACCAGCCGTGGCGCGAGAACGCCTCCGGCTTGGTCAGCTCATGCCCGCTGAAATGGGCGAAGCGCAGCGGCACGCCGTTCGCGGACCACCCGTCCGGGCCAAGCTCCACCTGGCGCTCCAGCACGTTCCAGTACGCCACGTTATACCCGGCGTGCCGCAGCACGTGCACCCGGTCGATCAGCGCCGGGAACAGGTCCGCCCATTTCTGGTCCACGAACAACCCGCGCGGCACGTCGATCACGCACTCCCGCTCGAGCCGGTCCGCCCACCAGGCCATCAGCCGGCGTGTCTCCGCCGTGTCGCGGATGCCGAGGAAGCCCAGGTTGTAGATGCCGAACCGCAACGGCGTATCGTTCGGGAACAGCTCTGGCCGACTGCCCGGCTCCAGGACATGCGGCGTCAGCACCACCTGCGCCCCGGCCTGGAACGCGTCATGCACCTCCTGCAGCGGCCCGGTCACATAGATATCTGGGTCCAAGTAAAGGATCGCATGGCCGGGATGGCGCGCCATCAGCCGCCGGAATAGCAGCGGCTTGATGGCGGTGCACAGCTCGGTGATGTTGTAGCGCTCCGCCATGCCCCAGACCCGCATGTCGCGCAGGCCCGGAAGGTCGATGACCTCGAAGCCCAGCTCCGCCTCATTGAACCCGGCGCGCTGGTCGCACAGGCCCAGGACGAAGCGGATGCCGGGGTTGTGCTGCCGCAGGCTGTCGTGCAGCACCCGGGCATAGGGGATGAAGTTGCGGGCGGCGATGGTGAACACGATTAGTTCTTTCGGCAAGCCCGCAGGCGCCGCGCGCATCTCAGAGCTCATCGGTGTTCAGGAACGGCCCGGCCGCGGGGTTGGCGGCCTTCAACGTCCGCATGTCGTCCCGGTACTGGTTCAGGTGCGCGCGCAGGGCGGGCGCGGGCTGCTGGTCCTCACGCGGGCGGCGGCCGGTGCGGGCCTCCTCCGGACCGGCCTTGCGCAGCACGAACTCAATCGCGCACTCGCCCACCGGCGTTTGCGTCTGGTCGTAGCGCGGCAGGGCGTAGCGGTAGGTGGCGTCCAGCAGCTCGACCCTCTCGACGCGCGCCGCCGGGCCAAGTCCGCGCAGCAGGTCCAGCACGTTGAATGAGCGCGAACTCCAGCTCGCGTGCTTCCACATCGTAAAGCTGCATTTGTGGTCCTGGTTGAACGTGCTGGGGAAGCAGTCCTGCTCGTACAGGTCCTCGTCCGGCACCAGCACCACCATGTGCCCGCCGGGCCGGAGCACGCGCAGCCAGTGGCGCAGCGCCTCGGCCGGGTCGTGCAGGTGCTCCAGGCAGTGGCTGGAATGCACGAAGTCGAACGCGGCGTCGGGCACGCCGTCCATGCGCTGCGCGTCGCCGTCCTCCCGGTCCCAGACGCGGACGCTGCGCATGAGCGGGAACAGCTCGGCGTACAGGCTGAGCGGGTCGGGCTTGCCGCCAATGTCCACGCCGTCGCCCACGAAGTAGCGGCGCATGAAGTTGGGCTGCGACAGCCGGCGGGCGATGGATTTGCTGCACTCCTTCATGCCGGCCCGTGCGACGGGCCAGCGACCGGGATGCCGACGCTGGCGTGGTATTGCTGCCGCACCGTTTGGGCCGAGAAGCGATGCGCCACCACGGCATAGCCGGCGCGGGACAGGGCAATAAGCCGCTTTTAGTCGTCATACAGCCGCAGCACGGCCGCCGCGCACGCCTCCGCCGTGTCCGCCAGCACGAAGCCTGCGCCGGGTTCGAGGCCGGTCCCCTCGGCGGCGATCTCCGAGCACAGCGCCGGCACCCCGGCCGCGAGGCTCGAGATCAGCTTCATCTTCACCCCGGCCCCATAACGCAGCGGCGCGACCGTCATCCGCACGGTGTCGAGCAGCCCATCCAGGTCCGGCACGAAGCCGCGCACCTGCACGGACGGCCCGGCATACGCCGCGAACTCGGGCGGCGGATCGCTGCCAACGATCAGCAGCGGGATGTCCGGCCGCGCCGCGGACACCAGCGGCCAAATGCGCTCGCACAGGAAGCGCACCGCATCGACGTTCGGCTGGTGGTTGTAGCCGCCGATGAACGCCACGCCGTGCCGGGAGGCGGGCACGTAAGGCGCGGGCGGGCGGTTGGCGTACTCCGGGTCAATCCGCACGGCGTGCCCGCCCACGCCGGCGTCGCGCAGCACCGACAGCTCGTGCTCCGACACCACCACCGTCGCGTCCGCCTCTCGCGCGATCGCCAGCTCGCGCCGCTTGACGTCGAGCGCGCCCTGGAACAGGTCCACGCTATCGCGCAGCACGGCCTCCCGGACTAGGCGGAGGTGGTGCAGGTCGCCGGGGTGGAACACCAGGCGCGCGCCGGGCCACTTGGCGCGCAGCGCCTCCATGTGCCGGCCGCCGCAGGTGACGCGGGACATGACCACCACCGCGAACTCGTCCGTGGCGCCGGCGATGTATTGCTCGCTGCTCTGGGCGAACGGCGCCTGGATGACGCGGATGCCCCGCGCAACCACCGCCTCCGGCGCGCCGTCCAAGTCCGCATCCGGCAGCAAGGTCACGTCGTAGCCATACTCGCCGAACATCTCCATGAGTTGCAGCGCGTAGTGCGACCCGGCGTCGAACCCAGCCCGGGGCACGATTGAGTCTATGAGAAGCATCCTGGGCCGGCGAGCTTCCGGCACCGGCGCGTGCGGCAGCGGGACGGCGGCAGGACCGCTGTGCCCCGGCAACTGGTCGGGCAACACGGCTTGCGCGGCTGGCAGGAACCGGCCATCCCCGGCACCGCTGATGCCGAGGAACAGCCCGGCCAAGCCAAGCTCCTGGTCCCAGGCTCGGCCCGCATCCAGCACCGCCGCAAGCCTCGCCGCCACCACCGGCCCGGCAGTGGCCAAGCCGCTGCGGGCGTACGCCAAGTCCGGGTGCGCCGGGTCTGCGCCGACGCCACGCGGGACCGCCATGCGCTCGGTCGTGAACCCCGCGTGGAACACGTCGCCGGCCCGGTCCACCACCATGGGGTGCGCGGGACGCCCGAGCGCAGCCTCGGCGGCCAGGCGCAGGATATCCGGCCGCGCGACGTGGGCCTCGCCAGCCACCAGGACCACCGGCGTATGCGGCGGCAGTTCTGGCGGGCGGGCCATCCAGGCAGCCAGCGCGTCCGCGTCCGCGACCTGCAGCACCCAACCGATGCCGCACGGCCGCACGCCCCCATCGGCTTCCACTGGCAGGCCAGCGCCGCCGGCCTCCGTCAGTTGGCCCTGCCGTGCGTCCGCCTCGGCCGGGCCGACCAGGATCACGAGCGCCTGGTGCGCCACGCCATCGAACGCCGGCCGCGGCGGACCCGGCCAGTCCGCCAGCGGCGTTCCCCACCCGAGCGCGCGCCCGTGCCACAAGTAATGCCGCATGGGCCTGCGGTCCGCGGCATAGGCCAGGTAGCGGCTAGCATACCGCGCGCCACGGAACTCCGGCGCAGTCGGCAACCCGGCCGCCTCGCCCCGCAGGATATAGTGCACGAGCGGCGACGGTTCCGATCCCATGCGCGCGCCGTGCATGGCGCGGTAGAATATCGGCGAGAACGCCGGATTGGGCCGCAGCCCCGCGCCCTCCCCGTGCCGCAGGTAATGCGCCATGTCCGGCATGCCCGGTTGCGGCAGTTGCGCGCGGTAGTGCTCGACGCTGAAGTACGGGTGCGGCGTCTGCCCGTGCCTCCAGCCGTGATGCAAGTAGAACAGCAGCGCCGGAATGGCCGCGTTGTCGTGGTAGGTGGCGCGGTACCAGACCTCGTCCACCAGTGGCGAGGGCGACGCCATCTGGTGCGAGGCATGGTCGAGGTAATGCAGCACATCCGGCCGGTCCGGCGGCTCGGACAGTTGCGCGCGGTAGAATGCGGGGTCGAACAGCGGATGCGGGGCGCGGCCCTCCTGCCAGCCCTGCCGCAAGTAATGCGCCAGCGGCTCGGTGGCGGTCAGCTCCGGCGCCTGCGCCAAGTAGAACGTGGGATCGAACAGCGGATGCGGTCGCCCCCCCTCGGCCCAGCCATGCCGGACGTAATGCTGCAACGGCTCTATCCCGGTGCCGGCAAGGTCCTCACGCTCCGACAGGTAGTAACCTGGATCGAACAGCGGATGCGGCCGCAAGCCCAACCGCCAGCCTTCGGTGACGAAGTGCCGGAACAGGTCCCCCGGCGGCGGCCCTGGCAGTTGGGCCTGGTAGAACGCTGGGTCGAACAACGGGTGGGGCGACGCGCCCTGCTGCCAGCCGGTCCGGGCATAGTGCGACAGCGGCGACATTTCGTTGCCGGGCGATGCGTCGGGCGCGCGGCAGTGCGCGCCGTCGAACAGCGGGTGCGGCGACAGGCCCTCGCGCCAGCCTTGGTCGAGGTAGTGCCCGAACGGCTCGATCCCCTCCGCCAACAGGGCAGGCCGCTGCTGGAGGTAGAACGCCGGGTCGAACAGGACATGCGGCAATGCGCTCTCACGCCAGCCATGCACGAGGTAGTGTTCCAGCAGGTTCACATCGGTGCCGACCAGGTCCGGACGCTGCTGCAGGTAGTACTCGGGATCGAACAGGGCAGCGACGGCCGGCTCCGTTCCCATTGCGCCATCCCCGCCGTCCCATGCTGCCATGCTGCTACCCCAGATTGCAAAGCGGACAAAACCACGTCCTCGCGCCGCGTCATAGTCTTCCCGCGCGCCATCCATGGCTGTCCCGTGCTACCCGGGCACGGTATGCTCGCGGCATGGCCGTGACCCTATCCTTCTATATCGCCCGGCAATTCCTGCTGGCGGTGCTGTCCATGCTGGCGGCGCTCGCGGGCCTCGTGCTGCTGTTCGACTTCATCGAGCTGTTGCGCCGCTCCGCCACCAAACCCGACGCGACGTTCGGGCTGGTGAGCGAAATCGCCGTGCTGCGGCTGCCGTTCGTGACCATCCAAATCCTGCCGTTCGCCGTGTTGCTTGGCGGCATCCTGGCGTTCTGGCGGCTGACGCGGTCCTCCGAGCTGATCGTCGCGCGCGCGTCCGGCGTGTCCGCCTGGCAGTTCCTCGCCGCGCCGCTCGCGTGCGCGCTGCTGCTGGGCGCGCTCACGACCGGCGCCATAAGCCCGCTCAGCTCGGCGATGCTGGCGCGGGCGGAGCTGCTGGACAACGCCTACCTCCGCACCGGCGGCGGCCCAGCGGCGCTGTCGGGCGGACAGCTCTGGCTGCGGCAGTCCGATCGGGCGCTGGACCCGCAGGGCGTCGCCATCCTGCACGCGCGCTCGGTCCGCCTACAGGGCAAGGCCCTGGTGGCGCAGGACGTGAGCGTGTTCCGCCTAGACGGACAGGACCGTCTGCTGACCCGGATCGAGAGCGCGCGCGCCACGCTCGGCAGGGGCTTCTGGACCCTGGAGGGCGCCCGCAGCATCAAGCCGGACAGCCTGCCGGAGCCGGTCGGCACCATCCAACTGGCAACGGACCTCACCGTCGGCCGGGTGCAGGACAGCTTCGCCTCGCCAGACACGCTGTCCGTGTGGACATTGCCGGACTTCATCGGGCTGCTGGAGCGTTCCGGCTTCTCCGCCATCCGGCACCGGCTGCACTTCCAGGAGCTGCTGGCGCTGCCGTTGCTGGCCGGCACCATGGCCCTGGTCTCGGCCGGGTTCAGCATGCGCGCGACCCGGCGCGGCGGCGTGGCGCAAATGATCGCCAGCGGCGTCGCGGCCGGGTTCGCGCTGTTTGTGGTGAGCAAGGTCGCGGCCGAGTTCGGCCAGTCCGGCGCGTTGCCGGCGGCGCTCGCGGCCTGGGCGCCGGCGGGGGCGGGGCTGATGCTCGCTGTGGCGCTGCTGCTGCACCTGGAGGACGGCTAGCGCCAAAGCCCGCCGCATGGCCGTTCGCGCCCTTTAAGCCTGCGTCCCATCCGGCTAAGCTGATTGCATGGCAAACATAATACCGTCCGGACCCCGCCAGACGCCGGCGCCGCAATGAGCCGGGCACTCCGAACGCCGCTGTTCTGCGGCGCACTCGTTGCCGTGCTGGCCTGCACCGGCCCCACGTTGGCGCAAACCTTCACCAACGCCCGCCGCGCACGCCCCACGGTGCCCGCGCAGCCGCTGTCCCGCTCCGAGCCGGTGACCTTCACCGCCGACGACGTGCAGTACGACCGCGACAACGCCATCGTCTCCGCATCCGGCAACGTCGAGGCCTGGCAGAACGACAACGTGCTGCGCGCGGACCGCATCACCTTCGACCGCAACACCAACGTCGCCGCCGCCAGCGGCAACGTGGTCATGGTGCAGCCAGACGGCCAGGTGCTGTTCAGCGACTATGCCGAGCTGACCGAGGGCCTGCGCGACGGCGTGCTGCGCGGCATGCGCGCGTTGCTGGCAGAGAACGGGCAGCTGGTGGCCAACGGCGCCCGGCGGACCGAGGGCCGGGTCAACGAGCTGTCGCGCGCCGTTTACACCACGTGCAACCTGTGCGCCGCCGACCCGACCAAGCCGCCGCTGTGGCAAATCCGCGCCCGTTCCGCGTTGCAGGACGGGGACAACAAGCGCATCGAGTACCGCGACGCGGCGGTGGACATCTATGGCGTTCCGGTCGCCTGGTTCCCCTATATCTGGCACGCCGACCCGTCGGTGCGCCGGGCGTCCGGCTTCCTGGTGCCGTCGTTCGGGCAAACCAAGCACCTTGGCACGTTCCTCAACGTGCCGTATTTCTGGGCCATCGACGAGGTCTCGGACGCAACCATCGCACCGACCTTCAACACGCGGCAGTACTTCAACCTGAACACCCAGTACCGCCGCCGCTTCAATGACGGCGCGCTCAACATCGAGGCCGGGCTGGGCCACCACCGCGGCAAGGTCGGCGCGGACATCTTCGCCAATGGCCTGTTCAACTACGACGACACCTGGCGCTACGGCTTCGACCTGAACCGCGCCACCAGCTCGCGGTACCTGCGGGACTACCGCATACAGAACCGCTCGGACGTGCTGACCAGCCGGCTGTTCCTGGAGGGCTTCGGCACCGGCGCGTACTCACGGCTCGACACCATCGCGTTCCAGGGCCTGGTCAGCAGCATCAACCAGAGCCGGCTGCCCTACGTGCTGCCGCGTTACCTCTACAGCTACTTCGGCGAGGTGGACCGGCTCGGCGGCCGGCTCAGCTTCGAGACGCAGAACTTCAACATCCTGCGCGAACAGGGCACCAACACCCAGCGCGCCTCCGCGTCGGTCAACTGGCAACGGCCGTTCACCGGGCGGTTCGGCGAGGTTTACGGCCTGACGCTCCGCGCCGACACCGCCGCCTACGTCGCGACCAGCCTTGACCAAGCTCCCAACTACGGCACGTCGGCCTCGGCCGAGACCGCGCGGGCGCATCCGCAGGCGGCGCTCGAGGTGCGTTGGCCGCTGGTGCGCGCCACCAGCCGCGGCGGCACCCAACTGATCGAGCCGATTGCGCAGATCGTCGCCGGGCCGAACACCGGCAGCTACCGCCGGCAGCGCTTCCCCAACGAGGACAGCCTGAATTTCGAGTTCACCGACCAGAACCTGTTCGCCCTGAACCGCTTCTCCGGCATCGACCGGCTGGAGGGCGGCGTCCGCGCCAACGTCGGGCTGCACCTGAACTGGACCCAGAACGGCGCCGTGGTGGATGCGCTGGTGGGCCAAAGCTTCCGCAGCCACGTGGACGACAGCTTCCCGGTGGGTTCAGGCCTTGAGAGGCGCGCGTCCGACATCGTGGCGCGCACGACCGTCTCGCCGGCGCCGTGGCTCGACCTCACGGGACGCACCCGGATCGACCACCGGAGCGGCAACGTCCGGTTCGCCGACGCCATCGGCAGCGCTGGCGTGCCGGCGCTGCGGGTGAACGCGGGCTACCTGTATTCCGCGACCAACCCGTACGTGCAGTACGACACGCCGACCCTCCCGGCGGCCTATTTCCAGCACCGCAACGAAATCACCCTCGGCGCCAGCACGGAGTTCCTGACCAACTACAAGGCCTCCGCCTTCGTCCGCCGCGACCTCAACACCGCCAAGCTCGTGAGCGCCGGGGTGCGCGGCAGCTACGAAGACGAGTGTTTCATCTTCGACGTGAGCGCCAGCCGGCGCTATACCTCGCTCAATGGCGACAACGGCGCGACGTACCTGCTGTTCCAGATCACCTTCAAGACCGTGGGCCAGGTCGGCTTCAACGCCCTCTAGCCCCGTGTAAATAGCTCGATTGGACCTCGCCCGATGTTCCGCGTCCCGCCTGCCCTCGCCGTGGCGCTCGCCCTGGCCCTCTGCGCCCCGCCCGGCCACGCCCAGCCGCGCCCGCCAGCCGCCGCCGTGCCCACGCCCGCTCCGACCGGCGAGCGGATCGTGGCCGTGGTCAACGGGGACGTCATCACCACGGGGGACGTGGCCAACCGCGGCCGGCTGTTCGCGCTCAGCACGGGCCTGCCGGTCACGACCGAGGTGCTGAACCGCCTCCGCCCGCAAGTCTCGAAACAGCTCGTGGACGAGCGCCTCCGGTTGCAGGAAATACAGCGCCGCCAAATTGCCGTGAGCGACCGCGAGATCGCCGACGCCATCGGCGAGATCGAGCAGCGCAACGGCATGCCCAAGGGCGGGTTGCTCAACAGCCTGCGCGGCCAGGGCGTCGCGGGCCGCACGCTGATCGACCAAGTGCGCGTGCAGCTCGGCTGGACCCGGCTGTTGCGCCAGGAGCTAGGCTCCAAGGCGGAGATCAGCGAGGCGGACATCCAGGACCAACTGCGCCTGTTCAAGGAACAAACTGGCCGGCCCGAGTTCCGCGTGGCGGAAATATTCATCCCAGTCGAGGACCCGGCCAAACAGGCCGACGCCCAGCGCTTCGCCGACACGGTGATCGGCCAGCTCCGCGCCGGCGCGCCGTTCGCCGTCGTGGCCGCGCAGTTCAGCCAGAGCCAGACCGCGCTGCAAGGCGGCGACCTCGGCTGGGTCCACGCCAGCCAGCTTGATCCGGAGGTCGCGGCCATCGTGACCCAGATGCCGCCCAACGCCATAAGCAACCCGATCAACGTGGCCGGCGGCGTCATGATCGTGACGCTGCGCGCCAGGCGCGAGGTGGGGCGGGACCAGTCGACGGTGCTCAGCATCCGCCAAGTGTTCCTGCCCTTCGCCAGCCCGCTTGACCCCCGCGCGCCCAACGACCAGCAGAGGCGTGCCCTGGAACAGGCGCAGGGCATCTCCCGCAGCGTCAAAAGCTGCAAGGACGTCGAGGAGGCCAACGCCCGGACCGGTGCCGCGCGTCCCAGCGACCCCGGCGAGGTGCGCCTGGAAGGCATCGCCTCGCCCCCGCTGCGCGCGTTGCTGGGCGGCCTCACGCCGGGCCAGGCGAGCAAGCCGGTGGTGGCGGCCGAGGGCATCGCGGTGGTGATGGTCTGCAACCGCGAACAGAAGGCCGAGGCGGCGCCCAGCAAGGAGGAAATCAGCAACCGCCTGCTGTCGGAGCGCGTCGAGCTGACCTCCCGCCAGTTGCAGCGCGACCTTCGCCGCCGCGCGGTGCTGGAGGAGCGCGCGTAACCCCGCTTCCTCCCCTGTGGGACGTCCCCCCTCTGCGTGACGTCATAGCCCGTCACGGCCTGGACGCGCGGCGCAAGCTGGGCCAGCACTTCCTGCTGGACGCGAACCTCACCGGCCGCATTGCCCGGCAAGCCGGGGACCTTGCCGGCCGGCATGTGGTGGAGGTCGGCCCGGGTCCCGGCGGCCTGACCCGCGCCTTGCTGGACACTGGCGCCGCGAGCGTCCTGGCGGTCGAGGTGGACCCGCGCGCCATCCAGGCCATCGAGGAGCTGGCGCAGGCCCATGCCGGCCGCCTGCGCGTTCTCGCCGCCGATGCGACCCGCACCGACCTCGCGGCCCTGGTGGACGCGCCCCGGCAGCTCGCGGCCAACCTACCCTACAACGTCGCGACCCCCCTGTTGATCGGCTGGCTGCGCCAGGCCGCGCTGTGGGAGCGCATGACGCTGATGTTCCAGCTTGAGGTGGCGGAACGCATCTGCGCGGCGCCGGACACCTCCGCTTACGGCCGGCTGTCGGTGCTGGTGCAATGGACCTGCCGCGCCGCGTTGCTGCTGCGCCTGCCCCCGGCCGCGTTCGTGCCGCCGCCCAAGGTCTGGTCCGCCGTGGTGGGCCTGGCGCCGCACGCGGCGCAGCCGGAGCCTGCGCTGTTCGCCGCCATGGAGCGCCTGACCGCGGCGGCGTTCGGGCAGCGGCGCAAAATGCTGCGCGGCTCGCTCCGGGCGCTGGGCGGCGCGGCGCTGCTGGACCAGGCCGGCATCAGTCCCGAGCGGCGGGCCGAGACGCTCGACATCCCTGAGTTCGACCGCCTGGCGCGCCTGGTGGCCAGGGACTTATAGGCCGCGGTCCCAAGGCGCCGGGTCGCCGAACCGGGCCGCGAGGAAGTCCACGAAGCTGCGCACCTTGGGCGCCAGGTTGCGTGGCGCAGGGTAGACCGCGTGCACGCCAGAGTCCCGCACGCGCCAGCCCTCCAGCAAGCGCACGAGCCGTCCGTCGCGCAGCGCGTCGCCGACGATGAACGTCGGCTGCAGGATAATCCCCTGCCCGGCCATGGCCGCCTCCGTCACTGCATCGCCGTTGTTCGCCACCAGGCTGCCGGACACGCCGACCGATTGCTCGCCGCTGTCGCCCTGGAAGGTCCAGGCCCCGCCGCCGCTGTAATAGGCATACAGCAGGCAGTCGTGCTGGCGCAGGTCGTCCGGCGTCACGGGCGCGCCACGGCGTCGCACGTAGTCCGGCGAGGCGCACAGCACGAATCGGCATGGCGCCAGCCGCCGCGCCATGAGGCTGCTGTCCTGCATCGGGCCGATCCGCACCACCACGTCGTAGCCCTCCTCGATCAGGTCCACGACCCGGTCGTTCAGCACCATCTCCACCCGGATATGCGGATGCCGCGCGCAGAACTCGGCGGTCGCGGCAGCAAGGAAGCGGGCGCCGAAGCTCATGGGCGCATTGACCCGCAGCACGCCGTGCGGCTCAGCCCGGCGCTCGGACGCGGCGCGCTCAGCGGCGTCCAGGCTGTCCAGCACCGCCATGGCCTCGGCATAGAAGGCGGTTCCGGCCTCGGTCAGGCTTTGGCGGGTAGTGCTGCGGTTCAGCAGCCGCACGCCGAGCCGGTCTTCCAGCGCCCGTACGTAGCGTCCGGCCATCGCGGCGGTCACCCCAAGCTCCCGTCCCGCGGCGGACTGGCTGCCACGGTCCACGGTGCGCACGAAGGCGGAAAGCTCCATGAACCGGTCCACGCTCGTTGATACCACAGGTATCAACCCTTGTAAGCCGACCGCTCTAGCACGCCGGGTCGTTGCAGACTAAGTGCCGGAGGCGACAATGAAGGCTGGAGGCCCTCGATGCCGGTTCTGACCGATAATTTAGTGCGTACGCCCGATGTCGCCGCGGTGCCGCTCCGCATCGGCAACGTGGCTCTGGCGGTGCGGGACCTCGCGGGCGTCGAACGGTTCTACCGCGATGTCATCGGCCTCCGCGTCGTGCAGCGCGGCCCGGATAGCGTAAGCCTCGGTGCGGGCGGACCAGCCCTCCTGACGTTGCGCCACGTTCCAGGCGCAATCCCGGACGACCCGGCCGCCGCCGGCCTGTTCCACATCGCGTTCCTGTTGCCCTCGCGCGCCGACCTCGGTCGGTGGATCGCCCATGCAAGCGCCCTCGGCCACGCCCTGGACGGCGCGGCCGACCACTTGGTGAGCGAGGCCGCGTACCTGCACGACCCCGAGGGCAACGGCGTGGAGATCTATGCCGACCGCCCCCGCGCGCAGTGGCGCTGGGACGTCGGACAGCTCGCGATGGCCAACAGCCGCCTCGACTTTCCGGGCCTGTTGCGCGAAGGCGCCGGCGCCGCATGGTCAGAGGCCCCGGCCGGCGTCACGGTCGGCCATGTCCACTTGCGGGTGGGCAACATCGCCGCCGCCGTCCGCTTCTACAAGGAAGCGCTTGGCCTGGACGTGGTTCGTTCCATGCCCGAAGCTGCGTTCATGTCCACCGGCGGCTATCACCACCACATCGCCGTCAACACCTGGAGCAGTGCGGGCGCCGGCCCACGCGACCCCCGGCGCGCTGGCCTGGACAGCGTGACCCTTGAGGCTGCGGACCAGGCGGTCTTGGACGGCATCGCGCAGCGGGCCGGCATGGCTGCGGACCAGGATGGCCTGCGCGACCCCTGGGGCACCCTGCTCCGCTTCCGGCTCGCCTGACTTCAATCACGCATAAGGAACCCGCCCATGAGCTCCACCACCAACACGCTGCGCACCCAGTCCTTGGCCGCAGAGTGGGCGCCGCGCCTGTTAAGCATCTTGCGCATCGTCGCCGCGCTCATTTTCCTGCTGCATGGCACGCAGAAGCTGTTCGGCTTTCCCGCGCCGCCGGCAAGCGGCCTGCCCGCCGTGTTCTCGCTGTTCTGGGTCGGCGCGATCCTGGAGCTGGGCGGCGGGTTGCTGCTCCTGGCCGGCCTGTTCACCCGGCCCGTCGCGTTCGTGCTCTCAGGCGAGATGGCCGTCGCATACTGGATGTTCCACGCGCCGCGCAGCCCCTTCCCGACCTTGAACAACGGCGACGCGGCCATCCTGTACTGCTTCGTGTTCCTGTACTTGGCCGCGGCCGGCGGCGGAGCTTGGAGCGTGGACCGGGCGCGCGAGCGCAGCACGTTCTAAAAAGCTAGGGGCGGGTCTCCAGACCCGCCCTTAGCAGGAACCGGCCTGTCATGGCGCAGGTTTGTTTAAGCCTGTTGCTGCGCCCCCCGCAAGGCTAGTGTAAGACCTGGCCACATGACACAGGATCAACAAGCGCGTTCAGGATACCATCACGGCAACCTACGGGAAGCCCTGGTAAGGGCCGCGCTCGACATGATAGCCCAGCGGGGCCTCGCGGGCCTCGCCATCGCCGAGATCGCCCGCGCCGTGGGCGTCAGCCCAGCCGCGCCCTACCGGCACTTCCGCGACCGCAGCGCATTGATCGCCGAGGTCGCGCGCCGCGGCTTCGAGGGCTTGATGGCTGACCTGGAACGAGCCTGGGGCAACGGACGCCCAGATCCCATCACCGCCCTGGAACGGTGTGGCCGCGCCCATTTGGCGTTCGCCGCGCGGGAGCCTGCCGCCTACGCCGCGATGTTCGACTCTGGCGCCGAACCCGAGGACCCCGCCGTGCAGCAGGCCTCGAACGCCGCCTTCGCCGTGCTCCGCCGCGGTGCCGACGCTGCCTGCGCGTTGGCGGACGGAGCACGGCCGCCGCCGCTCATGGTGGCGCTGCACATCTGGTCCCTCACCCACGGCATCGCCACGCTGTTCCTGGGCGCACGCTCGCGCCGGCTGCCGATGCCGCCGGAAGCGTTGCTGGAAGCCGGCCTGCTGCTTTACCTCCAATCCCTGGGTATTACGCGCAGCAAGCCTTGAAACCCGGCCCAACGCTCGCCACAGTGTAAGCGCTATTAACATGGGAGCGGAGAGCCTCGATGCTTGCTAAGATGGATGAGTTCGGTAAGCCTGCCTGGATCGCTGCGACCCTCGTAGGATTCTTCCTGTTCTGGCCCTTGGGCTTGGCGATCCTGGCCTACCTCGCCTGGAGCGGACGCCTCGCGGTTATGCGCAACGAGGCGCCAGGGCAGTGGTCCAACCTGCGCAGCAGTATGAGCCGGGGTTTTGCGCCACGCAGCGGGAACCAGGCTTTCGACGACTACCGCGCTGAGACGCTACGGCGGCTTGAGGAGGAGCAGAAGGAGTTCGTCGAGTACCTGGAACGCCTGCGCCGCGCCCGCGATAAGGCGGAGTTCGACCAGTTCATGGCCGACCGTGGCCGTCAACAGGGCAGCGCCGTGGACACCAGCGACCGCGGCCCTATCAAAGCCTGACCAGAGTAAGGCCCTTTCCCCATGCGGGAAAGGGCCTCTGCCTATGCCGCCTGCGCCAGCTCCACGCCCGCGAACTTCCGCCGCCGCCGTTTCAGCAACTGCCAGGCCAGTCTCGTACCAATGGCCGATAGCCGTCCGCGTGGCGGCAGACCCACCGATTTCAGCACCATACCCATGCTCCGTTCGATGTGGCGGAGCCGGTAGAACCCTATCGCCCGGCCCATGTAGGCGGCGATGCAACGCTCATGGTTGTATTCCACGCTCGTAGGCTCGTTGCCGCAGTGGAAGGCATAGGCCAGTTCGTCATCCTCAGACTCGGTTATGCGCCCGGCGGCGATGCGCAGCCGGGTCAGCAACCCCAAGTCCTCCCGCGCCAAGTACCGCTTCATGTGGTCGTAGAACAGCTTGAAATGCCGGTACTCATCCGCGGCAATCAGCTTGCAGACCTGCTTGAGCACAGGCTCGTCCGTCGCTTCCGCCAGGGCGGTGTAGTAGCTGCTGGTCCCGGTTTCGACCATGCAGCGAGCGATCAGCTCTCCCGTCCGGGACCCACGCACCGACACGTCCGCGTCCAGCGGCAGCTTGTAGCCGTCCCGGTAACGCTGGAACGCGGCTTCGAAATTCCAGCCGGGGTCCGCCAGCATCGCCCAGCGGCCAAGCGCGTCGCCATGCTGAACTTCCTCGACCGCCCAGTTGTCCGTGGCTTGCCGGAAATCGGGGTCATCGCGGAACACGCGGCCGAGGTAAATGGCATAGTCCGTGCCGTTGCGCTCGACCATTGCCGCCGCCTTCACCAACGGCACAATATCGGCGTCAACGTGGGAGGGCTCGAACTGCTCCCAAGCCACGTCCTCCAACCGCCAGTGTTTCATGGCTTTTTAAGCTCGATCAGTTTGCAGCATCGGGCGAGGAACGGTCGGGACGCGCCACGGTGGCGCGGGTCAGGGCGCCTCGGCCGCCGCGACCATGGCCCGGGCGGACTGTAGGCGCACCTGGATGGCGTCGAGCTGGCCGACATCCGTCCGGTCAGCCGCCGCATAGTCCTGCTCAGCCACCGCCAGCCGCGCCGCCGCGCTGGCCCGCGACACCTCCGCCACTGGCACGGCCTCGTCGGCCAGCACGGTGCACCGCTCGGGCGTGACCTCCGCGAAACCGCCGCTCACGTAAAGCCGCGCCGTCGGACGCCCACCCTCGTGCAGGGTAATCGTGCCGCCTTGCAGCAGCACGATCATTGGCGCATGGCCCGGCAGCACGCCCATGTCGCCCTCCGCCGCCGGGATCACCGCCATATCGACCGGTTGCGACAACAGCAGCCGGTCCGGGCTGACGATCTCGAGCAGCGTCGGCATGTCAGGCGGCCACCTTCATGCCCTCGGCCTTTTTCACGGCGTCCTCGATGGTGCCGACCATGTAGAACGCGGCCTCCGGCAAGTGGTCGTACTGCCCGTCAACGATTGCCTTGAACGACCGCACGGTGTCGGCGATCGGCACGAAAATGCCGGGGCTGCCGGTGAACACCTCCGCCACGTGGAACGGCTGCGACAGAAAGCGCTCGATGCGCCGGGCACGGCCAACGATCAGCTTGTCGTCCTCCGACAGCTCATCCATGCCCAGGATGGCGATGATGTCCTGCAACGACTTATAGGTCTGCAACACGCGCTGCACCTCGCGCGCCACCAGATAATGCTCCTCGCCCACGATCCGCGGGTCGAGCGAGCGGCTGGTGCTGTCGAGCGGGTCCACGGCGGGGTAGATGCCCTTCTCGGAGATGGCGCGGTTCAGCACCGTGGTCGCGTCCAAGTGGGCGAAGCTCGTGGCCGGCGCCGGGTCGGTCAGGTCGTCCGCCGGCACGTAGATGGCCTGCACGGAGGTGATGGAGCCTTTCTTGGTGCTGGTGATCCGCTCCTGCAGCGCGCCCATGTCGGTGGCGAGCGTCGGCTGGTAGCCCACCGCCGAGGGGATGCGGCCCAGCAGCGCCGACACCTCCGCGCCCGCCTGGGTGAAGCGGAAGATGTTGTCCACGAAGAACAGCACGTCCTGGCCTTCCTCGTCGCGGAAGTACTCCGCGAGCGACAGGCCGGACAGCGCCACGCGGGCGCGGGCGCCCGGCGGCTCGTTCATCTGGCCATAGACCAGCGCCACCTTGCTGCCCTCGGTAGTATTCTCGCCAAGCTTGATTACGCCGGCGTCGATCATTTCGTGATACAGGTCGTTGCCCTCACGGGTCCGTTCGCCAACGCCCGCGAACACCGACACGCCGCCGTGCGCCTTGGCGATGTTGTTGATCAGCTCCTGGATCAGCACCGTCTTGCCCACCCCGGCGCCGCCGAACAGGCCGACCTTGCCGCCCTTGAGGTATGGCGCCAGCAAGTCCACCACCTTGATGCCGGTCACCAGCACCTCGGCAGACGTGGCCTGGTCCTCGAAGCTCGGCGCGGCGCGGTGGATCGGGTACATCATCTTGGCGTTGACCGGCCCACGGTCATCAATCGGCTCGCCGATCACGTTCAGGATGCGGCCCAGCGTCTCCGGACCCACTGGCACGCTGATCGGCGCGCCGGTGTCCACCACCTCGCTGCCGCGCACCATGCCCTCGGTGCTGTCCATCGCGATGCAGCGGACGGTCTTTTCGCCCAGTTCCTGCGCCACTTCGAGCACTAGCGTGTTGTCGCCGTTCTTGGCATTCAGCGCGTTCTGGATGAACGGCAGCTCGCCCTCGAACTGCACGTCCACGACCGCGCCCAGCACCTGCGTCACGCGGCCAACGTTGTTCTTCGCCATGTGTGTGTTCCCTTGTTAGACCGCTTCGGCGCCGGAGATGATCTCGATCAGCTCCCGGGTGATGTTGGCCTGGCGCGTGCGGTTATAATTCAATGTAAGCCGGTTAATCATGTCGCCGGCGTTACGCGTCGCGTTGTCCATCGCCGACATGCGCGCACCCTGCTCGCCGGCCGCGCTCTCGATCAGTGCGCGAAACAGTTGTATCGCCATGTTGCGCGGCAACAGCGCATCAAGGATTTCGGCCTCGCCCGGCTCGAACTCGTATTGCGCGCCCCCAGCCGCCGGCTCGCCCTCCGGCAACGGCAGCGGGATCAGCCGCGCCTCGGTCGGCACCTGGCTCACCACCGAGACGAACCGGTTGTACACCACGGTGCACACGTCGAACTCGCCCGCCGCCAGCATGGACGTGATCCGCGCCACGACCTCATTCACGTCGGAAAACTCGACCCGCTTTTTGCCAGCGAAGCTGTACTCGCCGATCAATCGGCTGGCATACTCGCGCCGCAAATAGTCGCGGCCCTTGCGCCCGACGGTGATGACCCGGACGGTCTTGCCCTCGCCCTCCAGCCGGATGATGGCGTTGCGCGCGGCCCGGCCGACGTTGGTGTTGAACGCGCCCGCCAAGCCACGGTCCGCCGTCACCACGATCAGCAGTTGCACCTTGTCCTGCCCAGTGCCCACCAGCATCCGCGGCGCATCCGGGCCATTGGCGCTCACGGCCAACGCCGCCAACATGCGCTGCATGCGCTCGGCATAGGGCCGCGCCGCCTCCGCCTGGGTCTGCGCCCGCTTCAGCTTGGACGCCGCCACCATTTTCATGGCCGAGGTGATTTTCCGGGTGGACTTGACGCTGTTGATCCGTCCCCGGAGCGCCTTCAGGCTCGCCATCAGGCGAACGCTTTGGTGAAGCTGTCCATGAACGTCACCAGGGACTTCTCCAGGTCCGGCTTTAGGTCCCGGCTTTCACGAATGCCGTTCAGCACGGACGGGTCCTTGACCTTGATCTCGGAAATCATCCGCCGCTCGAACTCGCCGATCTTGCCGACCGGGATGCCGTCCAAATAACCCTTAGTGCCGGCGTACAGGCTGATGACCTGCTCCTCGATCGGCATCGGGCTGTACTGCGGCTGCTTCAACAGTTCCGTCAGCCGCGCGCCGCGCGCTAGCAGCTTCTGCGTGCTGGCATCCAGGTCCGAGGCGAACTGCGCGAACGCCGCCATCTCGCGATATTGCGCCAGCTCCAGCTTGATCGATCCCGCGACCTTTTTCATCGCCTTGATCTGCGCCGACGAACCCACGCGGGACACCGACAGGCCGACGTTCACCGCCGGGCGGATGCCGCGGAAGAACAGCTCCGTTTCCAGGAAGATTTGCCCGTCGGTGATGGAAATCACGTTGGTCGGGATGTAGGCCGACACGTCGCCCGCCTGCGTCTCGATCACCGGCAGCGCCGTCAACGACCCGGCGCCGTTCACGTCCGACATCTTGGCCGCCCGCTCCAGCAAGCGGCTATGCAGGTAGAACACGTCGCCCGGATACGCCTCGCGGCCCGGCGGACGGCGCAGCAGCAGCGACATCTGCCGATACGCCACCGCCTGCTTTGACAGGTCGTCGTAGCAAATCATGGCGTGCATCGCGTTGTCGCGGAAGTACTCGCCCATGGTGCAGCCGGTGTACGGCGCCAGGAACTGCATCGGCGCCGGGTCGGACGCGGTGGCGGCCACGACGATGCTGTACTCGAGCGCGCCGTTCTCCTCCAGTGTCCGCACCAACTGCGCGACGGTCGAGCGCTTCTGCCCGATTGCCACGTAGATACAGTAGAGCTTGGTGCTCTCGTCAGTGCCGCCGTTGACGCCGCGCTGATTGATGATCGTGTCCAGGATAACCGCGGTCTTGCCGGTCTGCCGGTCGCCGATCACCAGCTCGCGCTGGCCGCGGCCAATCGGGATCAGCGCGTCAATCGCCT
>CAXTCN010000014.1:0-68686 GCA_964242575.1 uncultured Acetobacteraceae bacterium
ACTCGACGCTGGTGCGGATGCCGCGGCTGCCGCCGGTGCTCATATCGCCCCAGGCGCGCTTGCTGGACTGGTTTAGCTCGGGCGCCACGTACTCCGTGCGCACCTTGCTCCAGTCGGCGTCCAACTCGTCCGCCACCAACTGCGCCAGGCCCGTCAGCGTGCCCTGGCCCATCTCGGACTTGGCGATGCGGATGGTCGTGCTGTCGTCAGGGTGGATGACGGCCCAGATGCCGAGCGCCTTGGCGCTGGCGCCGGGTTGCGCCCTGCCCGGCAACGTCCAGCCGACCGACAGGCCGCCGGCGGCGCTGGCAACCAGGAAACCGCGGCGGTTGAGCTTGAGCTGTGCCATGCGCTGCCCCTATGCCTTGCTGGTCGCGGCGTCGTGGATGGCCGCGCGGATACGTCCATAGGTGCCGCAACGGCAGATGTTGGTCATGGCGGCGTCGATGTCCGCGTCGGTCGGCTGCGGCTTTTCCGCCAGCAACGCGGCGGCGGCCATGATCTGCCCGGACTGGCAGTACCCGCACTGCGGCACCTGGTGCGTCAGCCACGCGACCTGGACCGGGTGCCGGCTGTCGGGCGACAGCCCCTCGATGGTCACGACCTTGCCGGACACGGCGCTGACCGGCAGCGAGCAGGACCGGGTCACGACGCCGTCGACGTGCACAGAACACGCGCCGCACTGGGCGATGCCGCAGCCGTACTTGGTGCCCATCATGCCGAGGCTGTCGCGCAGCACCCACAGCAACGGAGTTTCCGGATCGACGTCCAAGTCGTGCACGCGTCCGTTGATGTCGAGCTTGACCATAGGTGCAGGGCTCCCAGTGGGATATCTGGGCAATCTGCGGGCAATGCAGCTTACATGCAACAGGGATGGCGCGTGCGTGCCGTGGGCCGCGCGGTTCAGGGCTTACAACCTTCGACCGCTGCGCCGCATGGCCATTAGGGGTGATGTCCGCGGCGGGATTCGAACCCGCGACCCCAGGATTCATACCACTTCGGCTTTCGCCGCCGCCCTCGCGGGCGTTCGTGGCCTGGACTGTCCCTTCACCCTAGGCCGAAGCCCTTAGGTGCCGCCCGTCCAGTCTCTACACCTTCCCAGCCTTTCGGCCGGGCTTGGCTCGGGATCGGCAAGATGCAAGCGCACCGTAGCTTTCCCCGACTTTGAGCGGATCCGCCGCGCCGTTTCCGGGCGCGACGCCCATTCACCAAAAGGAATCCTGTACTCTATCCTGCTGAGCTACGCGGACCTCCCCACCGACATACACCGGCGCGCCGCCGCGGGAAACCCGATAATCCGGTCCGGCCGGTATTTGGCGTTACGCGGCATTTTGCTACGATGGCGTTGCGGGCGCTGTGGCCCGGTGTTTCCAGGAGCCTCCATGTTCTCTGACGTTCGGTCCTGACGATGCAGGACGCCGCCGCGCTGCACGCCAACCTGCTGACCCTCGACACGCATATCGACATTCCCTGGCCCGCCCGGCCCGACCCGTTCGAGGACAGCCCGCCGGGCCGGCTGGGCGACGGGGTGAGCCGGGTGGTGGACTTCCCCAAGATGCAGCGCGGCGGGCTGCGCGGGGGCTGTTTCGCCGCCTACGTGCCGCAGGGGCCGCGCACGCCGGACGGCCACGCCGCCGCCACCGAGCGCGCGCTGGGCATGCTGGATGAGATCAACCGCATGGGCCGCACCGAGCACGGCATCACCGCCCGCGTCACCGACACGGTGGACGCCATCGAGGCCGCGCACCGGGACGGGGCCATCGCCGTCATCCCAGCGGTCGAGAACGGCTACGCGATGGCCGAGGACCTCAGCCTGTTGGCGCAGTTCCGGGCCAAGGGCGCGCGTTACCTGACCCTCACGCACAACGGCCACAACGCGCTGGCTGATAGCAGCAACCCGCGCACGGACCTGGGCGACGCCGAGACGCTGCACGACGGCCTGAGCGAGCTTGGCCGCGCCGCCGTCCAGGAGATGAACCGGCTCGGCATGTTGGTGGACATCTCGCACGCCTCGCGCCAGGCCGCGCTCCAGGCGGCGATGCTGTCCCGCACCCCGGTGCTCGCGACTCACTCCTGCATCCGCGCGCTGTGCGACGTGCCGCGCAACGTGGATGACCTCATGCTGGATGCGCTGCGGGACTGCGAGGGCATGGTGAACATCACGGCGGTGGCCGGCTTCGTGCGTCCCAAGGCGTCGCCGGAGGCCGTGACGGTGTCCGACTACGTGGACCACATCGACTACGCGGTGAAGCGCTGCGGCCTGGCGCATGTCGGCATCAGCTCGGACTTCGACGGCGGCGGCGGGTTTAACGGCTGGCGCAACGCGTCCGAAAGCGCCAACCTGACTGCCGAGCTGATGCGCCGCGGTTATGGCCCGGCCGAGATCGGCCTGTTGTGGGGCGGCAACTTCCTGCGCCTGCTGCGCCGTGCCGAGGAGGTGGCGGATGTTCACCCTGCCTGACGGAACGCCGGTCCCGCGCCTCGGCCAGGGCACCTGGCGCATGGGCGAAGGCAAGTACCCGCACGCAACCGAAGTGGCGGCGCTGCAACTTGGGCTCGACCTCGGCGTGACGCTGGTGGACACCGCCGAGATGTACGGCGACGGCACCGCGGAGGAGGTGGTGGCGGACGCGATCCATGGCCGGCGGGACCGTGTGTTCCTGGTGTCCAAGGTCTATCCGTACAACGCCACCCGGTCCGGCGTGCCGGCGGCGTGCGAGCGCAGCCTGCGCCGGCTGGGGACCGACTACCTGGACCTCTATCTGCTGCACTGGCGCGGCAGCACGCCCTTGACCGAGACCATCGACGCCTTTGAACGGCTGCGGGAGCAAGGCAAAATCCGGGCCTGGGGCGTGTCCAACTTCGACGTGGCGGACCTGGACGGGCTGCCCGGCATCTGCGCCACCGACCAGGTGCTGTACAACTTGGAAGCGCGTGGCATCGAGTTCGACCTGCTGCCGTGGTGCATGGAGCGGCACATGCCGGTGATGGCCTACTCCCCGGTCGGCCAGGGCGGCGCGATGTTGCGGCATCCGGCGCTGCGCGAGGTGGCGGGGCGGCACGGCGTGACCCCGGCGCAGGCGGCGCTCGCGTGGACGCTGGCGCAACCGGGCGTGGTCAGCATCCCAAAGGCGTCGGACCCGGCCCACGTGAGCCTCAACGCCGCCGCGGCCAAGCTGGCCTTGCGGCCGGAGGACCATGCCACCTTGGACATGGCTTTCCCGCCGCCGCAGCGGAAACAGCCGCTCGAGATGCTGTAGGCCGCGGCGCTTAGATCAGGCAGAGCGCCTGCAACTCCCGCCGTAGCCGGTCCGGCAAGCCGTCTGCGCCGAGGGCCGGGTCCGCCGCGGTCACGTCGGCAGGCGCCGCAGCAGCCTCCAAGTAACGCCAACCCTGGAACGGCTTGCACGGCCGGCCCTCGACCGGAACCAGCACCGGGTCCAGCACCAGGCCTGCGCACCGCGAGCCGTCGTCCCACTGGTCCTCCACCACATCCAGCACACGCTGCCGCACCAGCATCGCGCCGCAAATCACCCAGTACAGGCTGCCGCCCTCAGTGATCTCGGCGGCGCGGCGCGGGAAGCTGCGGGTAAAATGGCGAAGCGGCGGGGTCTCCGCGTGCCGGGCGGCCTGCAGGGCGCGCAGGTGCGCGATGTCGCGGACGCCGACGGCGAGCTTGGTCAGGTGCAGCATGGCGGCTTCGGGCTGATAGGGCGGATCAGGGCGCGGCCTCCTTGTCGGGGTAGCGGCACCACTCGGCCGCCACGCAGCGCCAGCACTCCGGCCGCCGCGCCTTGCACACGTAACGGCCGTGCAGGATCAGCCAGTGGTGCGAGGGGCGCAGCATAGCGCGCGGGATGCGCTTCACCAACCCGTCCTCCACCGCCCGCACCGACGCGCCGGGCGCGATGCCGGTGCGGTTGCCCAGGCGGAAAACATGCGTGTCGACCGCCATGGCGTCCTGCCCGAACGCCACGTTCAGCACGACGTTCGCGGTCTTGCGCCCGACGCCGGGCAGCGCCTCCAATGCGTCGCGCTCGTTCGGAACCACGCCGCCGTGGCGCTCCAGCAACTGGCGCGACAGCTCCACCACGTTCTTGGACTTGGCTTTCCACAGGCCGATGCTGCGGATGTGCCCGGCCACGCCGTCTGCGCCGAGCGCCACCATGGCGGCCGGGTCGGGGGCGGCGGCGAACAGGGTTCGGCCGGCCTTGTTGACCGACACGTCCGTGGCCTGCGCCGACAGCACGACGGCGACCAGCAGCGTGTAGGGGTCGGTGAACTCAAGCTCGCTCGCGGCGGCCGGGTAGGCGGCGGCCAGGGCGGTGAGGAAGCCGCGCACTTGCAGGAGCGTCATCGGCGGGGTCTTGCGGCGGCGAGGCGGAGGCATGGCCCGGTATCCCGCGCCGCGGCGTGGCTGACAAGCCGGGCGGGGCTGACAAGCCGGCGGAGTACGCTAGATAGGAGGCATGGCAGCCGAAATGGTCCCTGACGCCACGGCCTTCGAAGCCGTCATCATCCCCCACCGCAGCCTCAGCCGTGCCGGGCTACAGTGGCTGGTGGGCGTGATCCTGGTGTTGAGCAGCGGCATTTCAGTCGGCCTTTGGCTGATCGGCGCCTGGCCAGTGGTGCTATTCAACGGCGCGGAAATCTTGCTGGCGGTCGTGCTGCTGCGCCGGAACGCGCGGGCCGCGCAGGCATGCGAGATGCTGTTGCTGTCGGATGCCGGCCTCAGAATCGTGCGCACCGACATGGGCGGCCGGCGGACCGAGCGCCTGTTACGGCCGGGCTGGCTCAATGCCGTGCTGGAGGAGCGCCACGGCCGTGCGCCGGCACTTTGGCTGTCCGACCGCGGCGTGCGAATGGAGGTCGGTGCGGAGCTGGGCGAGGCCGAGAAGCGTGACCTGGCGAACGCGCTGCGCCAAGCACTGCACCGGCAACGCAACCCGGTGTTCGACAACCCGCAGCTCCGCTCGGGCTGATCCCGCGGCGTTACCCCTCCGCTGAGCCCATCGACTTCACCAAGTCGAACACGCGCTTGCGTACGGCCGGATCTGTGATGCGGTAGTAGGCGCGGACCAGCTCCAGCGTCTCGCGCCGGTTCATGCCGTCATCTGCGCCGCCGAACGCGTCCTGGCTCTCGGCGAAGCCGCCGGTCGCGCGGGTTGTCTGGTGCGAGCCGTGCAGCGCCGCGAGCGGGGCGGGCATGTCGTCGAAGAAGAAGCTGATCGGCACGTCCAGCACGCGCGACAGGTCGAACAGGCGCGACGCGCCGACCCGGTTCACGCCGCGCTCGTACTTCTGCACCTGTTGGAACGTGAGGCCGAGCGCCTCGCCGAGCCGTTCCTGCGACATGCCCATCAGGGTGCGGCGCAACCGAATGCGCGCGCCGACATGGGTGTCGATCGGGCTCGGACGGGACTCCTTGTCCGTTGCCGTTGCTGTGCTGGCGTCTGCCATGCTGCCCTCCAACCACGTTGCCGGATATGGCAAAGCTGAAGCCTTAGTTAATGTTGCAACCATTCGTTGTCAAACTCTATCCGTCGCAACTGAAAAATGTCGCGTATCTGTGACTACAGACCAAATTTAGAGACGAAACAACGGCTTTTGCCGACGCCAGCCCAATGCTGCACCTGCAAACAGCGATGCCAACAGTCCTGGCACAACCAAGCCCCAGCGGGAGAACGATGTCGGCAGCCGCTTGCCGGGGAGGGGAACGGTCAGCGTCGTGGCCACGTTCATCGCCGTCCGCCCGAGTTCATGGCCCCGGCTGTCGAACCCCGCCGAGATGCCGGTGTTGGCCGCGCGCATCAGCGGCAACCCTTCTTCCACCGCGCGCAGACGTGCCGCCGCGAGGTGCTGCCGCGGCCCGGTCGAGTTGCCGAACCAGGCGTCGTTGGTGACGTTCACCAGCCAGTCCGGCCGGTCCGCCTGGTTCACGATTTGCCCGGGATACACCGCCTCATAGCAGATCAACCCGCCGAACGGCGGCACGCCTGGCGCCCGGAGCGTCGTCGGGCCGGCGCCGAAGCCGAAGCGGCCGGGCACGATCTGGATGGAGAACGGCACCCAACTCGGCGCGAACTCGCCGAACGGAACCAGGTGCCACTTGTCATAGATGCCGGTCACGGCGGCATTCGCGTCCATCGCCACCAGGCTGTTGCGCGGCAGGTTGTCCGGGTCGGCGCTCGGCGCTCCGGCGGTGAACGTCAGACTGCCGACCAGCGCCGCCCGGGCCGGATAGGCGGCGTCCATGATGTACTCCCGCGCGGCCGAGTCCGATTGCAGCAGGAACACGCTGGAGGTTTCGGGCCACACCACCACCGAGGGTGCGCCGTCCAAGGCGTCCACGGCTTGCCGGGTCAGTTGCAGGTGCCGGTTGAACGCGGCGATAGCGGTGGCGCGGTCCCATTTCTGGCCTTGCGTCACGTTGCCCTGCACCAGCACCACCTGCAGGCCGGTGCCGGGCGGCTCCGGCGCGCCGAGCCGGCCAAGGCCCAGGCCGATCCAGCCGGCCAGCGCCCCCGCCATCGCCAGCAGCCCGGGCGTGCCCAGCGCCGGCGCGGCGGCGAGCAGCACGGTCGCGAGCGTCAGCCCCGGCGTGCCCACCCAAGCTGCCGGCTGGATCATGATGTCGCCGAGCGGACCCGGAATGGCCCAGACGCTGCCCCAGGGGTTCCAGGGAAATCCGGTGCCGACGAACTGCCGCAGCAGGTCGGACAGCGTCCAAGCGCCGGCCAGGAACGCCACCCGCCGCACGCCCGCCGGCGCCAGCCGCGCCAGGCCGCAGGAGAGGGCGATGAACAGCGCCAGCAACGCCGACAACGCCGGCACCGCGAACGGCACCAGCCACCAGTAGCGAGCGGATTCGAGCAGGATCGCCTCAGTGATCCAGTACAGCCCGAACACGTGGTGCCCGAGCCCGAACCAGAAGCCGCGCCGTGCCGCCGCCAACGGTCCCGACGCCGCGCCGATCAGCAGCAACAGGCCGGGCATCGACACCAACAGCACGGGAATGGCGTGGATCGGCGGCATCGCGGCGGCGGCCAACGCGCCAAGCCCGGCCGCAGCGAGATCCGCCCGCCAGCCGCCGAGTTGGCGGGCGCGCTCAATGATACGACCCAAGGCGGGCATCCGCTTCATGGCGGGCAGCTCACGGCAGCACCAGCCGGTCCGGCGGCACCGTGCCGCCGCGAAGGACAGCGACGATGCACTCCGCCGCCATGACGCCCATGTTCACCAGGCTGCCGTCCGTAACGCCCGCCACGTGCGGCGTCGCGATCACGCGCGGGTGCCGGCGCAGCGGATGGCCGGCCGGCGGCGGCTCGTTCTCGAACACGTCCAGCCCAGCGCCGGCCACGTGCCCCCGGTCGAGCGCGTCCAGCAGCGCGTCCTCGTCGATCAGCCCGCCGCGGGCCGTGTTGATGACGAACGCGCCCGGCGGCAAGGCTGCGAGTTCGGCGGCGCCGATGATGTGCCGGGTCCCGGGCGTCAGCGGCAGGTGCAGCGACAACGCGTCCGAGGCCCTCAGCAGCGCGTCCAGCGTGGGTGCCCGCGTGACCCCGGGCGTGTCCGCTCCTGGGTCGAACGCCGCCACCGTCATGCCGAACGCGCCCGCGAGCCACGCGACGACGCGGCCGATCCCCCCGCAGCCCACCAGCCCCAGCCGCATTCCGGCCACGTCCCGCACCCGGGTGGCCGCGCCGCGCCAGCCGCCGTCCGCGACCCCAGCGGACAACGCGGGCAAGTCCTTGGCCAGCGCCAGCAGCAACGCCAGGGTGTGCTCCGCGACCGCCTCGCTGTTGGCGCCCGGCGTCCGGGTCACGATGATGCCGCGCCGTGCCGCCTCGGCCACGTCCACGTCGTCCACCCCCACGCCGTGCCGCGCGATGATGCGGAGACCCGGCGCAGCGTCCATCACCGCGCGCGTGACCGGACCCTGGCGCGACAGGATCGCGACCGCGCCGACTTGGGCGGCCAGCGCCGCAACGTCCGCCGCCGAGGGGTAGGGGGCCATGTAGTGCAAGGTGACGCCGGCGCCCTCAAGCAAGGCGACAGCCGGCGGCGCCAAGCGGGGCGCGGTCATGATGGCGTGCATGGAAAACTCCGGTCTGGCGCGTGGCCGCGGATTTACTCCGGCGCGTCGCTGCGCTGCCGTTCGTAGTGCCGGTAGTACTTGTCCGTCACGAGGTCGGTCTTAAGGATCACGGCCACGTCCGTGGTGTTGAACTGCGGGTCCACCACGGCGCCGTCGCCGATGAACCCGCCGATGCGCAGGTAGCCCTTTATCAGCGGCGGCAGCGCCTGGTTCACCCGGCGCGGGTCGAAGCTCTCGATCCCGACCCGGCGCATCTCCACGTAACGGTCGGCCCGCGCCCGCGCCCGCAACGCCGGCGGCGCAAGGTGGTGCTCGTATAAATAGGTCAGCTCCACCGCCAGCGCATCCGGGTCGGTGCCGGGCAGGCTGGCGCAGCCGAATATCAGGTCGATCTGGTTGTGGAACACGTAGGCGGCGATGCCGCGCCACAGCAGTTGCATGACCGCCCGCCCGCGATGGCTGACATCCACGCACGAACGGCCGAGCTCCAGCGCGCGGCCCGGGAAGCTCGTGATGAGCGAGATGTCGTACTCGGCCTCCGAGTAGAACCGGCCGACGGCGGCGGCGGCGTCGGGCTGCACCATCCGGTAGGTGCCGACCACGCCTTCCGGCCCTGGGCCGATTGAGTGGTCGATCACAAGAAGGTGGTCTGCCACGGCGTCGAACTCGTCGCGGTCCCGCTCGGTCCGCAGCGCTTCGGCGTCGGCGGCTGCGCCCATCTCCTGGAAGAACACGCGGTAGCGCAACGCGAGCGCGGCGTCGATCTCGTCAGGGGTGGCGGCGAGGCGCACGCCGAGGTTGCCGGCGCGGATTTCCTCCATGCCGCGTGGCAGAGGCGATTGAAAGGTCAACGGTTGGGAACCCTGGGACCGGGAACTCAAGGATTGGGAGCTCATGGCGCAAGCCTGGGCTGGTCCGGCGCAGTCTCCTCGCGTCGGGTCCGCGCCTCGACAGTGCGGTACACCGTTGCAATGGAAATGCGCCCATCCAGGGCGGAGGCGCGGCGATACAGCTCCTCGACGTCCGGATGGTCGGCAGCGTCGGACAGCACGCGGGCAATGACGCGGCGCTGCCCAGTCATTTTAAGGCCACGTTCAACGCACAGGCGCTCAATGCGCGATTCCATGGGGCTCCCGAAGACGGGGTTCGACTGCGTCAGCACGCCCCGGCGTAGCCGATCTTGGCCCGGCCTGTCGAATCATGCCGGACCGGCCGAATTCGCGACAGCCCTGGCCATTCCTTGCGCGACCGGTTCGGCCGCATGACTGGCAACGCGAGCGCGTTCCCAGTCAGGACGACGTTGGCCTAACGCGCGCGCGGCTTGGTGCCCAAGCCGATCTTCTTGGCCAGCGTGGACCGGTGCTTCGCGTAATTCGGCGCCACCATCGGGTAGTCCGGCGGAAGCTGCCACTTCTCCCGGTACTGCTCGGGCGTCATGTTGTACGAGGTCTTGAGGTGGCGCTTCAGCATCTTAAGCTTCTTGCCGTCCTCCAGGCACACGATGTGATCGGGGAACACTGATTTCTTGACCGGCACGGCTGGCTGCTGTTTGTCCGGCACGACCACTTCTTTGCCGACTCCGGCGAGCGTGCGGTAAACCTCCTGGATGAGGTTGGCCAAGGCGTCCGGCGCGACGGAATTGTTGGATACGTGAGCCGACACAATCTGGGCAGTCAGTCCCAGTACGTCGGAGTTTGCTGTAGATTCGGCCACGAGGCGATTTCCTTCTTTTGCAGTGACTGATGTTATATAGAGAGCCATACAGCCGTTTCGCAATAGATGACTTGAGGGAATAGAACAGGGTTAATCATGAATGACTTAGTGTTGTTGCCGGATGCAGCAAACCCCGGCCCGGAACCCGCTGTTCTGGACATCACACGGGATGTTTGCCCCATGACCTTTGTCAGGACCCGCCTGGCATTGGACCGTTTGGCGCCGGGCAGTCTCCTGATGGTGCGACTCCGGGGTGAAGAACCGCGCCGCAACGTCCCGCGCACCGCACAGGAGCTGGGCCATGCCGTGCTGAGCCTGGTCGAGGAGGCGGACGGGACAACGTCCCTGCTGTTGCGGCGGGCCTAAGTAACGCCGGAGTTAAGCACGCGGCGCTGGATCAGCGCGTCGGCGCCGCCGGGGTAATAGCGCTCCCGCCGGCCCACCGTCGTGAACCCGGCCGCGGCATACAGCGCCAGCGCGGCCTGGTTGACGTTCGAGACTTCCAGCACCATCGACGCCGCGCCGCGCTGGGCCGCCTCATGCATCGCGCGCTCCAGCAACGCGCGGCCCAGGCCACGGCCTTGCGCTCCGGGCGCGACGGCCAGCGTCAGGATTTCCGCCTCGTCCGCCGTGACGCGGGCTAAAATTACGCCGCCGGCCGGGCTGAGGCAGCCGAACACGCCGGGCAAAGCAAGCTGCAACTCGAACGCGTCCGGTCCCCAGCACTCGTTGGGCGGGAACGCCAAACCGTGCACCAGCGCCATCGCCGCGGCATGTGCAGGGCCGGCGAGGATCACGAGGGTGGCCGCGCCTCGGGCGGGTCCACGTACAAGGGTTGCGCTGTCCGGCCAGGGTCGCGTTGGGCTGCCCGCGCGACGCCCAACGGGGTGGGGCGGCGGCTATCCAGCAACAACGCGTCGAACCCGTGTTCCGTAAGCCAAGCCGCGACAGCGGCGGCCGCATCCCCGGCGATGGCCACCGGCCCCTCTGGCGCCGGCAAACCGTCCAGCGCCACGGCATGGACCACGCCGCCCTGTTCCAGGAACACCCGCCCGCGCCGCGAGTCGACCGCGACCCAAAGCGCCCGCCCCGGCGTCGGCTGCGCCAGCGCCTGGCCCACCGTCACGCCCACGACCGGCACGCCCGCCGCGAGCCCAATACCGTGCGCAAGCGACAGCGCCGCTCGCAGGCCGGTGAAGCTGCCCGGGCCGACGGTCACCGCCACCATCGTCAGCAAAGCGGCAGTGATCCCGGCCTCCGCCAGCACGGCCTCCGCCATTGCCGGCAACGCCGCAGCACTGCCGCGCGCGCCGTCCTGATGGCGCTCGGCGAGCACGCCCGCGTCGCCCACCACGCCCGCCGAGCATCCGGCCAGGGCCGCGTCAAGCGCCAAGATGATGGCCAATCAAGCGCCTCCGTGATCGAACGCGATGGACTTCACCAACGCATGGACAGGCAGTCCCGGCGTCAATGCCAACCGGTCCACCGCGTCCCGCGTAACGCGCGCCAGCAACCGGGCCGGACCGATGCGCAGCGTTACGAACGCCTCGTGCGGCCCGGCGGGGCTGATGCGCTCGATGGACGCAGGCAGGACGTTGTGGCTGCTGATGCCGCGCGGCGGGTCGAGCGCCACCGCCACGTCCCGGGCGCGCACCCGGAGGCGCAGGCGCGTGCCGGCCGGGTCCGCCCGCAACGGCACCCACAACGCGCCGCCCGCGAACGCAAGGCGGGACAGTCCGCGCGCCGGGTCATGCGCCTCGATGACGCAGGCCAGCACCGCGCCGGCGTCGCGCCGGCCCGCCAGCAACGGCAGGTCGGTCCGGGCCGAAAACGCGTCGAGCGGACCCGCCGCCATTACCCGCCCGGCGTCCAGCAGCACCAGCGTATCCGCCAGTCGGTCCACCTCGTCCAGCGCGTGCGTCACATACAGGATCGGCAGGCCACCGTGGTCCCGCAGGCGTTCGAGGAACGGCAGGATTTCGGCCCGGCGCGGCGCGTCCAGCGCGGCCAACGGCTCGTCCATCAGCAACAGGCGCGGACGCGACAGCAACGCGCGGCCGAGCGCCACCCGCTGCCGCTCGCCCCCGGACAAGTGCCGTGGCCGGCGGTGCAACAGCGGCGCGATGCCGAGCAGGTCCACGACCTCCTGGAACTCCGGCCCTTTGGCGCCCCGTGCCGCCCGGCGCGCGCCGTACTGCAGGTTGGTGCGGACCGACAGGTGCGGGAACAGCCGCGCGTCCTGGAACACGACGCCGCAGCCGCGGCGCTCCGGGGCCAAATTGACCCGCGTGGCGGTGTCGAGCAGCACCGCGCCGTCCAGCGCCACCCGTCCGGCGCCGGGCCGCAGCAGCCCGGCCACTGCTTGCAGCATCGTGCTTTTGCCGGAGCCTGACGGCCCGAACAGCACGGTCACGCCCGGCGTCGGCGCTGTGAACGCCGCTTCAAGCGTAAAAGCGCCGATGCTGTGGTGGACCTCAACCTCCAGCACTACCCCAGCAGCCGGTGCATGCGCCGGGCAATCAGCTCGGACAGCATGAGGCCGGTCAATGCCAGCGTCAGCGACACGAGCGCGAGCTTGCCGGCGGTGGCCTCGCCGCCCGGCACTTGGGTGGCGGCGTAAATGGCAAGCGGCAGGGTTTGCGTCTCGCCAGGGATGTTAGAGGCGAAGGTGATGACCGCGCCGAACTCGCCGAGGCCGGCGGCGAACGCGACCACGGCGCCGGACAGGATGCCGGGCGTCATCAGCGGCAGGGTGACGGTCAGGAACCGGTCCACCGGCCCGGCGCCCAAGGTGCGCGCCGCCGCCTCCAGCCCCGGGTCCACCGCCTCCAGGGACAGGCGGACGGCGCGGACCATCAACGGAAACGACATGACTGCGGTCGCGAGCGACGCGCCGGCCGTGGTGAACACCAGCCGCACGCCGAACCAGTCATTCAGCAGCGCGCCGACCGGCCCGCGCACGCCGAACAGCACCAGCAGCGCCCAGCCGACAACCACCGGCGGCAACACCAGCGGCAGGTGCGCCAGCGCGTCCAGCACCGGCCGTCCGGCAAAACGCCAGCGGGACAGCACGTAGGCCGTCATGACCGCCAGCGGCAGCCCGAACAGCACGCTGCGGGTCGCGACGGACAGGCTCAGCCGTACGGCATCCCACTCCTCCGGGGTAAGCCAGCTCACTCCCGGACCAGGAAGCCCAGCCGCCGATAGGTGGACGCCGCGTCCGGCCCAGTCAGGAACGCAAGCAGGGCTTGCGCGTCCGGCCCGGCTTGGCGGGTGAGCGCGAAGGGATACGTGATGGCCGGGTATGAGCCGTCCGGGAACGTGCCAACTACGCGGACCATGCGGGAGGCCTGGGCGTCGCTGGCGTAGACGATGCCGAGCGGCGCCTCGCCACGCTCAACCAGCAGCAAGGCAGCGCGGACGTTGTCGGCGCGGGCCAGGCGCGGGGATACGGCATCCCAGATGCCGAGCGTCTGCAACGCTGCCTGCGCATAGATGCCTACTGGAACGCTGGCCGGGTCGCCGGTCGCGATCCGCCCGTTGGGACCGAGCCGGGCCAGCAAGTCCACGCCGGGCGCTAAGGTGATCTCGCCCGGCTGGTCCGCTGGCGCCACCAGCACCAAGCGGTTGCCGAGCGGGCTGGGGCGGGAAGCCGGAACGATCAGGTCGCGCTGCGCCAGGTAGTCCATCCAGGACTCATCGGCGGAGGCGAACAGATCCGCCGGCGCGCCCTGTTCGATCTGCCGGGCCAAGGCGGCGGACGACGCGAAGGAGAACCGCGGCGCGACGTGGCCGCGCGCCGCCCAGGCCGCGCCCAGCTCACGCACCGCGTCAGTCAGGCTGGCGGCGGCGAACGCGGTGGCAGTGGCCTGCGCCTTGGCCTGCAAGGGCAACAACGCGGCGGTGGCAATCAGGACGCGGCGGCGCATTGGCGTCACTCCAGACGGCAGGCCTCATTGAAATCCAACCGCGGCGCACGGGGATGCAGCAAGCCGGCGTCGCCATGGCCGAGGTTGATGAGAAAGTTGCTCTTCCACCCGGTCGAGACCATGAACTCGGCATCCACCTTGGCATTGTCGAAGCCGGACATCGGCCCGGTGTCCAGGCCCGCCGCGCGCGCCGCCATAATCAGGTAGGCCCCCTGCAGCGTGCCGTTGCGGAACGCCGTCGCAGCCGCCAGCGCGTCGTTGCCCGCGAACCAGGACCGGGCGTCGGCGTGGGGAAACAGCCGCGGCAGGTGTTCGAAGAATTGCGAATCGTGCGCCACGATGCACACCACCGGCGCGGCCATGGTCTTGTCCGCGTTGCCGGCGGACAAGGCGGGCTTGAGCCGCTCCTTGGCCTCCATGGTGCGCAGGAACAGGAAACGCGCCGGCGAGCAGTTGGCCGAGGTCGGACCCATTTTCAGCAGGTCGTACACCCGGCGCAACTCATCGTCCGACACGGCCTGGCCAGTCCAGTGGTAGTGCGTTCGCGCGCCCCGGAACAGCGTGGCGAGTGCGGTGTCGTCTAGCTGCACCCTAGTACTCGACCTGCTCCACGCTGGTGACCTCGGGGACGTAATGCCGCAGCATGTTCTCGATGCCGTGCTTCAGCGTGGCGGACGAGCTTGGGCAGCCGCTGCAAGCGCCCTGCATATGCAGGCGGACCACGCCTTCGCGGTAGCCGCGGAACACGATGTCGCCGCCGTCGCCCGCCACCGCCGGGCGCACCCGGGTGTCCAGCAGCTCCTTGATCTGGTCCACGATCTCCTGATCCTCGGGCGCCACGTCCTCGTCCACCGCATCGTCTTGCCCCTCGACCACCGGGCGGCCGGCGACGAAGTGCTCCACCAGCACGCCGAGCACCTGCGGCCGCAATGACTGCCAGTCCGACAGGTCATTCTTGGTGACGGTCACGAAGTCCCCGCCAAAGAATACGCGGGCGACGCCGGGCAGGGCGAACAGCGCGGTGGCGAGCGGGCTGCGCGTTGCCAGGTCCGGGCCGGCGAAGTCGGCGGTGCCGGCGCCCATAACGTCCCGCCCCGGCAGGAACTTGAGGGTGGCCGGGTTCGGGGTGCCTTCAGTCTCGATGAACATGCGGATACCTCAATGGGGACCTAATGGGTACGGATACGATGCACATTTGGCGAAACGGCAGGCTGATGCAAGTGGCGTCCCGGGTGTGGTAGGCTCGGCCATGGCCTTAACCCGACGTTTCGCGCTGGGCGCGCTCGGCACGCTTCCCTTGACCCGCATCGCGCGCGGGCAAGCCGCGCACCGGCTGACGGTGCTGCACATCAACGACTTCCACTCCCGGCACGAGCCGGTGGACGTGCGCGCCCTGGGCTGCGGCCCGGAGCAGGACGGCTGTTCCGGCGGCAGCGCCCGGCTGGCGACGCGGATCGCGCTGGAACGCGCCGCCGCCGAGGCCGATGGCCGGGCCGTGCTGGTGCTGGACGCCGGGGACCAGTTCCAGGGCAGCCTGTTCTACACCGCGCACCACGGCATGGCCGAGCTTGCGGTGCAGCACGCGGTCGGCGTGGACGCGATGGCGGTCGGCAACCACGAGTTTGACAACGGGCCGGAGACGCTGGGACGCTACGCGGCGGCGGCGCGGTTCCCAGTGCTGTCGGCGAACGTTGACGCTTCCGCTGAACCCACGCTCGTGGACCAGCTGCGGCCGTATGCGCTGTTCGACCGTGGCGGACTGCGCGTGGGGGTCGTAGGCCTTACCACCACCGAGACCCTGACCTCGTCCTCGCCCGGTCCGCGCGTGCGGATCACTGACCCGGCTGCCGCGCTGGCACAGGCTGCGCAAGCGGCACGGACCGAGGGCGCGCGGCTTCTCATCGCGCTGTCCCACCTTGGCGTATTGCGCGACTTGGCGCTGGAGGGTGCCGCGGTCATCGTCGGCGGGCACTCGCACACCCTGCTGTCCAACCAGGAGCCAGGCGCGCTCGGGCCGCATCCCAGCCGGTCGCGGTCCGGGGCGCTCGTGGTGCAGGCCGGGGCGTATGGCCGGTATGTCGGGCGGCTCGACCTCGACGTGGCGGCGGACGGCACTGTGTTGGCCTATGGTGGGGAGTGCCGGCGCGTGGACCTCGACGTACCGGAGGACCCGGCCGTCGCCGCCCTCGTCGCGTCCTATGCCGCGCCGTTGCAGGCGTTGCGCGACGCCCCCGTCGGCGTGTTGCCGGACGCGCTGGACAACGCCTCGTGCCGGTTCACGGCGTGCGCGTTCGGCCGCATGGTGGCCGGTGCCATGCTGGCTGCGGCGAAGGGGGCGGACGCCGCCATCATGAACGCCGGCGGCCTGCGGACCGGGTTGCGGCCTGGCCCAACGACGCTCGGCGACATCCTCGGCGCGCTGCCGTTCGGCAACACCCTCGCCACCCTCGGCCTGTCGGGCGCGGACCTGCGCGCGGCGCTGGAGCATGGCTTGAGCCTGTCCGGCCGGGGCGGCTTCCCGCAAACCGCCGGGCTGCGGCTTGAGTGGAACCTGGGCCTCCCCGCCGGTGAGCGCATCACCCGGATCGAGGTCGGGACGGAGGGGAACTGGGCGCCGCTGGAACCAGGGCGGACCTACTCGGTCGCAACCAACAGCTTCCTGCGCGCCGGTGGCGACGGGTACATCGTGTTGCGGGACCGTGCCATCGATCCGTATGACGCCGGGCCAGGGATCGCTGAATTAGTGGCGCAACGGATTACCGGCGTGGACGCTACGCCGCCCCGCTAACTCCCGCTAACATTTATTGACAAATCCATGCAGTCTCGTACACCGGCCGCGAATGGTGGGTCGGGCGCTTCCGTATGGGCCGCAATTTACCGCTGCTCGGGCTTCCTGCGTGATCGACCTCGGGCCGCCGCGGCACCCAGCATTGCTCACGTCGGCGTTCCAGAAGCTGGCGAGCCATATGGACATCGGCTGGGACGTCGACGGCACGCTCATCAACCATCCAGCGTCCCCGTTGCTGCACCAGTTCATCCTGGCGACGCCGCATATCCGGCATGTTATCGTGACGTTCCGCAGCGAGCGGCGGCACGGCAAGCCCTGGTCGACGCTGGCCAGCTACCGCGGCGCGCCTGGTCCGGCCGCGTTCAAGCAAGTGATCTACATGCCCGACGCGATGTGGGACGAGTTCGCCATTGCCCGCGAGGCACGGCAACAGAACGCATGGCCGATGCTTGGCCGCCTGCTGCGGTTCCGCAAGCCGGCGTGGAACGAGGCGTATCGGACTTGGAAAGGCTTAGTGTGCCAACGGGAGGGCGTCACCGCGCTGGTGGATGACCTGACGCGCATGGTGGCGGACGGATGCCAGCGCCACGGGGTCGAACTGTTCCACCCCGGCGACTTCCTGCCCACGAGCGCGTCCAAAAGCGCATAGCACCATCCACCTGGCGCGTTGCCGTTCCTGGCTGGCGTGAGGCGATAGGCGGGCGGGCGGGCTTGCGGAGGGCTTCACTTAATGTCGGCTGGCGCTTTGCTGTCCGGTCGGAGCAGGGCGACACGTTTCTTAACTAGTCAGAGGCGATGCTTGGGCCGGTTCATCCGCTGGCGCACTCAATCGGCATTGCATCCATCAACGGCGTCTAGGAGGCATGGCGGCGACCAACCGCAACTTCTATATCTACCAATGGCTTGGGCCTCTGTTTCTTGAAAGATGCCTACGCAGGCACGCCAACTACAGACCGTAACCTTCATGTCAACGGCATCGACATGAACGGTGCATTAGTGTCCAACAGCGCTGCGGCGCCCATGGGCGAGGGCACCGCCCACGTCACGATCTTGGCGCCATTGTCCTGACACAAGCGCGGCGCATGGTCTGGTTTGGGGAGCACAGCAAAGCTTGACGCCAGTCTATGTGACGCGATCCCTAGTTTTTGATCCTACTGTTATGGCCTGGCTACCAAGGCGGTGTGCAAAAAATGTTGACACGCAAGCGCGCGACTGTTAATTAAGGAATGACCTTGGTCCAAGTTGAAGTGCTGCGTGAAGCAGTCCCGTATCCGGGCCAAGCTAGTAGTGGAGAGTAATAAGGTGCCGGATACGTCGGTAGCGAGATCGTCACAGTCGACGTCTCCAGCTCTGTTGTCTTCTGAAGACGCTGCGTTTGCAGGTCTTAGAACAAGCCAGCCCAGTATTGGCACCGTTTTGGCCGCAATCTGGCGGCATCGTTTCTTGTTCACTGCGGTATGCCTCCTGGTGCTTGGCTCTGGTGTTGCACTCATCGTCGGACTGCGTCCAGTCTACCAGTCGCAGGCGATGCTCCTCATCGACCCGCGGCAGTCGCATTTCGCCAACATCCCATCCGTTGTCGAAACGCCCGCCCAGGCAAGCGACCTTAATTTCGTGCGCAGCGAGCAACTCATTCTCGCCTCGAACGAGTTGGCCCAGCGCGTCGTAAAGCGTTTAAGCCTGGAGGACGACCCCGACTTCATGCAGCGGCCATCGCCGCTCTCGCTGCTGACAGCCCGGGTTGTATCCCTGCTTGGCATTGAGCAGAGCGACAACGAGCCGCAGCCCGCGCAAGGTCCGGACGTGGCGCTTTTGATTTACCAGCAGCGCTTGTCAGTATTCAACGACGGGAAGTCGTTCGTCATTCAAGTCGGCTTCAGCCATGCCGATCCAGCGAAGGCGCGCGCAATCCTTGCCGCGCATCTTGAGCTCTATCTGAACGACCAGAGGGCACGTAAGGAGCTGGTGATCGCCAAGGCTGGGCGGTGGCTGGACCAGGAGCTGGCGCGGTTGCGCGACAAAGTGCAGCAATCCGAGCAGCAACTTCAAGCGTTCCGAGACCAGAACCGACTGGTTCGTAGTGGTGGCGAAACCATCAGCGGCCGGCAGCTCTCCGACGTCACCGCGCAGCTCGCCCGCGCACGCGGGGACCTGTCGCGCTTGTCAGCGCGCAGCAAGGAAGTCTCGAACGGCCGGCCTGATAGCGCCGTGCTCAACTCTGATCTTGTCCAGCGCCTGCGCCAACAGGAGGCAACGCTCAGCAGCGAGGTCGCTCAGCTACAGCAGCGCTATGGCTCCGGCCACCAAAAGCTGACGGAGTTGCGGCTGGCTCTGGCCGACGTCCAAAGCAGGACCCGGTCTGAGATCGCACGCTTTAGCGCGTCCACGTCGAGCGACGTCGCTATATCCCGGTCCGACGTTCAGCAGCTTGAATACCAGGTTGCAAATCTCGAGCGGCAAGCCGTCGCCACCAGCCAGGCAGAGCTTTCGGCGAGCCAGCTTGACCGGGAGACCGAGGCCGACCGGCGCCTGTACTCAGACCTTCTCACACGCTCGAAGCAGGTTGCGATCCAAAAGGAGGTTCAGGAGCCTGACGCACGGGTCGTGTCGACGCCATCGCTTCCTGTCACTCCTGTCAGCCCACGCCGCGGATTATTGTTCGTCATCGCCGCCGCTGTCGCCGCCGTGATCGCCGGCGGGCTCGTGCTGCTGCTTGACCGCTTCCGCCAGCATACCCGGTCCCTGGCTGAGATGGAGGCCTATCACGGTGTCGCTGGTTTGGGCGCCCTGCCGTACATTCGCCGCCTCCGTCTGGCCGATGCATCCCGCAAGGCCTCGAGGCTGCGGAACTCCGGTTTCTCCACTGCCCTGCAAGTCATCGGCAACTCGATAGCGCTTCGGATGCAGGACAGCGGTTCAAAGGTCATCGTCGTCGCGTCCTCAAGCCGTGGCGACGGCCGGACAAGCCTTGCCGTGTTGCTGGCCCGTAGCTTTGCCGAAAAAGGCGAGCGCGTGCTGCTGATCGATGCCGACCTGCGGCGGCGCGGCGTAACCAGCTGTTTTGGGTTGGAGCCGGTTCCGGGTCTGATCGATGCAGTATGGGCCAACGGTGGCTTACAGGAGTTCGTTGTGGCGGGCGCCGGCCAAGAACCGCAAACCGCCCGCTCGTCGGGCAAGGAGCTCGCGTTCGACGTGCTGCCGGCCGGTTGGGACCGTGCGGACCCGCACACCATCCTGCACCGGACGGCGCTCCGGTCGCTCGTTGCGGAGGCCCGAGCGCGCTATGGTGCCGTAATCATCGACACGCCACCGTTGACAGAGGTGGACGATGCGCTCGCTTTCGTGGTCGAAGCCGACGCGACGGTTTTGGCCGTCCGATGGGGCCGCACGTCCGACCGCGCTCTAAAGGCTACGCTGCGCCGCCTGCAACTCGCCAACGCGCACATCGTCGGAGCGGTGCTGAACGGCACGACATCAGGCTCGCAAGAAGTCGCGCCGAAGTCGGGCCTGGGCAACTCGAACGGATCGCTCGATTGGGCGAAGGCGTATCTTGCTGATCGCGGTTAGGCAACGCGGCTTAGCCGCCTTGCTCACTTTCGCCCTTGGCATCAATCCGTCCATGGTTTGCGCCATACAGCTAAGCTCCGACACTGCAACTCCAGTAAACGAGTTGTTAGCCACCATTGGCGTGGGTACGCATTTCAACTTTTCCAACACGCCATACACCGAACGCTATGAGGAAGTGCGGACGAAGCTGCTGGCACTCGGCATCCATCAGGTGCGGGACTCGCTGAATAGCCACATTCTGGATTTAGCGGATCATGGCATCCGGACAATGGTAGTCGCTGAGTCTGCCCCGGGAGGTCCGGAAGCTTTCCAAAGGCAAATTGTGGCGTTGAATGCGGGTCGGCCGCCCGGCAAACTTGCCGTCGATGCCATTGAGGGCCCCAACGAGCCAGACCAGTTCTGGTCTCGGCTTGGGCTGTCATTCGAAGGCCAAGGTTTCCCGGACGGCGTCGTCGCGTTCCAGCGCAAGCTCTTTTCCGCGCTCAAACGCGATCCACGCACTCGGGACCTTCCATTAATCGGCCCGGCGCTCGGCCCGGCCGCTGCGCCAGGGGCGCCGCCGATCCCAGCCTTGGCCGAGTTACGCCACTACGTGGACTGGGGCGGCTTCCATCCCTATCCCTACGGAGGCGATTCAACCGGCGCAGATTACCCCTACGGCGGACTGCGCTCATTCGAGCGTCACGGCACACACCCGTCGGTCACCCTGGCCCAGGATGGAAGCGTCTGGCGCTTCTACCGGACGATGTATGGTGACCGGCCAGCGGCGGCGACGGAAACCGGCTATCCAACCGATAAAGCGCATACCTCAGAAGCGTTGCAGGCACGCTACCTGCCCCGCCTCTATGCGGAGTACTTCGCCCGCGGCATCCGGCGCACTTACATCTACCAACTCGTGGACACTGAGCTTGACCCGAAACGCGAGGACCCCGAGCAAAGCTTTGGCCTACTTCGCGCAGATCTCTCAGAACGTCCTGCTTACACTGCCCTGGCGGAGTTTACCGGGCTGTTGCGGGGTGACCGGACCGGCTGCGACCAGGCAAAACCAGGCCACGACGTGGCTGACCTCGGCTTGGATTTGTCTGTTCAGGGCACGAATGCATACCCCGACACAACGCGTCTAAAGCACTTGTTCCTCCGCCAAAACCAAGGCAGGTTGCTGTTGCTGCTGTGGCATGAGGTGTCGGGGGAGGATGCCTCGACCAATCCGCGGGCAACGCTGGACGTTTCCCCCATGCTCGTCACGCTCCGCCCAAGTCGACCGATTCGTACCGTCCTGCACCGGCTTGCCGAGCCGAGCCGCATCCCGGGGTCTGGATCAGATCAAAATCCGGCTTTGTTGGAAATCTCCGTGCCCGACGCGCTTACGATTCTTGAGATATGCTCCTGAACACCCTGATCGCACAGTTGTCGTTGCGGCTCACTTAGGCTCCTGCCATTTGGCAATCAATGGATGGTTTGAGCAGGGAGGTGATTAGGTGTTCAGCCTCCGGGTGTGGTGGCGCGGGCTGAGCTTGAATTCGCCACTTGGCGACGGTGGCGCGGCTTAGCCCGTAGCGCCGGGCTAAGGGCCTGAACTGAATAATCGCTACAATCTGGAGATGCGATCTGCGGTGCCCAAAAGTTTTCGACGGTATCGTGGATCGTTTATCGCGGCTCAGACCCTAAGCTGCGGGTCGCCTCTTTTGACGTTTGGAGTTCGGCTCGAGCCTGGGGTGTGGTGCGAACGCTGCCGTGGAAAACTGCTGCGCGGCAACAGCCTATCTTCGCCCAGGCATCCCGCGGGAAATCGCGCAAGATATGAAAATGAGATAGCGTCAGACACTTAGTTTGTGTTGCATATCATGTGCCGATCATCTACTTACTGGCGAATGCGCCACTGCTTACCTGCTACGCTCTTCCACAACGCCTAGTGGGCCTGTGTGTTCACGCAAAATGTGCCCGGTAAACAACGATGCGCTCTGTAACTTAGGCTCAAGTACGTCTCAATTATGAACTACAGCGAAATTATCCTACGGTGTGGGATGAACAAGCAATGACATCAGTCGAGCAAACCCTTGAGGCGCATCACACGCCGTATAGCCTGGACAGTTGCATGACGCCCACAGTGTCGTATGGCTGTTCGTCCAGCTCGATCAAATTAGCGCCAGTGCTCTTGTCCATCAAGTTCCGTGGTCAGACCAAAGACCGTCATTATCAGAGCTAAAATCTAATCGGTTCCAAACGAATCGGCACTATCAGTCTTTACCTTAAAATTGAGGCGGCTGAATCTAATTGCTAAGACGTTCGGCCGAAGCGGGTTCCAATTGAAGTTACATCACACCTCATTCAGGTCTATGCAGGGCCACAACTTCTTCAGGCCTTATGCAGCTTTTTGCCCCACTGCCTTGGACCCACGTATAATGCCCGCGTAACCGTGTTATGTGCTATAAGTCTCAAGCGATTGAGTAGAACCCAGGACGGGTTTGTTGTAGGAAGAATGTAGGCTCGTGTTGAAACGTAGCGTAGTCACTGTCAACCGCGTTGGCTTCCTGGGCGGGGTTGAGCGCGTCATCCTCGCGACAGAGCCGGCTGTACGAGCTGTTGGGCTTACTCCGACGCTTCTCTGCCCTGCGCCCGGCGCACTCGCTGACGCAGCCTCGGAAGCCGGCTTTCTGGTCCGGCCGGCGGCGGTGGATCGTGGCAGGGCAACCATGTCGCCGGTTGGCCTCGTTCGGCTCGGGTTCGCGCTCAAACAAGGCAGGCAAACCGTCCGCCAGGTCGCACAGCACGACCGCGCCGCCATCATTCATACGCACCACCCAATGGGTGCTCTGCAATCTCAAAGCGCTGCACGAGCGCTCGGAGTTCCACTGCTGCTGCACGTTCACGAAACCTTGCCAATGCCGCCGCTTTACGCAATGGCGATGCGTTTCGTGGCCGCCGCATGCGGCTTGTTTATCTGCGTATCTGATGCGTCCGCCCAGATGATTCGCAGCCTTGGCATAGAAGAAGCACGCATCCGCTTGGTTTACAACTCAGTCGCACCAAGCTTTCTCCAGCCTGTCGGGCGTGCTAGCGACGTCGTAGGCACCGGGCCGCATATTGGCCTTTTTGGAGTGTTGGAGCCGCGCAAGGGGCAGGACCATTTCCTCCGCGCTGCCGCGCAAGTCGCCGCAGTGCAGCCTGACGCAACGTTCTGGATTGTCGGATCGCTGTCCTTTGCGGACCACGCACGCTACGCCGACCGCTTGCGCGGGTTGGCGGCGGAGCTGGGCATCAGCGAGCGCGTCCGCTTCACCGGTTTCCGCACGGACGTGCCTCACCTGATGGCAAGCATGGACGCCGTCGTGCTTGCCTCCACCGGTTTTGAGTCGTTGCCCACCGTGCTGATCGAGGCCATGGCGCTCGGCCGCCCTGTCGCAGCAACGCGGGTTGGCGGGGTCGAGGAGGTCATCCACGACGGCGAAACCGGCCTAGTTGTCCCTCCAGGAGATCCAGACGCCCTCGCGGCAGCAATGAGGCGGCTCGTCTCTCCGGAAGGAGCCGCGTTCGGCGCCAAGGCGCAAGCTGACATCAAGGCGCGCTTCGCGCCGGCTCGATTCGATCAAGAAATCGCCGATTGCTATCGCTCCGTGCTGTCCAGCAGTAACAGGAGCGGGTCGTCTCTGGTGAATGTGGAAGGTGCGGCGTGAAGGTTGCGATTGTTCATGACTACTTGAACCAATACGGCGGCGCGGAGCGCGTGCTTGAGGAAATTAAGGGGACATGGCCGGCGGCCCCGGTCTTTACCGCAATTTATGACCCCCGGCGCATGCCGGCGCGCTATCGGGAATGGGACATCCGCCCGTCCTGGCTCAATCGCATACCGTTTGCCTCTCGCAAGCATCAAGCTCTGCTGCCCTTGCTGCCGCAAGCCTTTGAAGGGTTCGACCTCGACAGCTACGATCTCATCGTAAGCAGCTCAAGCGGCCTGGCGCACGGCATCATCCCGGGTCCACGCGGCACGCACGTCTGCTACTGCCATTCTCCGCCGCGATTTCTCTGGAGCTATCACCGCTATGTTGAGCGGGAACGGCTAAGCCGTGCCACGCGCGCGTTTCTTGCGACGCAGCTTACCTGGCTGCGGCAGTGGGATCGGACCAGCGCCGACCGGACTCACGCCTGGATCACCACCAGCCGCGTCATGCAGAAGCGTATCGCGCAGGTTTACCGCCAACCCAGCACCATCATCCCCCCGCCGGTCGACACCGGGCGGTTCGAGGTCGGCAGTGGACGCGGCGGCTACTTCCTGATGCTGATGCGCCTAGTCGGGTGGAAGCGTCCCGACATTGTTGTCGAGGCCTGCACCCGGCTTGGCCTGCAACTGGTCGTTGCGGGCGATGGACGTGAGGCTGAACATCTCCAGGCCATGGCCGGGCCGACGGTCCGCTTCGTCGGCCGGGTCGATGACACGCAAATGCGCGACCTATACCGAGATTGCTCGGCGCTGATCCTGCCAAGCGAAGAAGATTTCGGCATCACGCCGCTCGAAGCAATGGCGGCAGGGCGGCCCGTGATCGCTTATGGGCGCGGCGGGGTGTTGGACACCGTGCTTTCGGGACAGACCGGGATGTTCTTCGAACAACAAACCGTCGAGGCCGTGATGGACGCTCTCACCGCGTTCCAGCCCGGCGACTACGACGCCACCGTCATCCGTGCGCGAGCCGAGCTTTTCAACAATGCGGCATTTCGCGAGCGGCTGCGCGACTTCGCCAATGAGGCGCTCGCCGCAGCCAGCGCATTGGACAGGCCCCTGCCGCTGGGGCAACCGAAGACGTTCAAGGCCGCCTGATGTCCCAGAGAAAACGCCAGGCACGTCGGCCCACGATCGTGTTCATGTGGGAGCAATTCAGCGCCTATCACGTGGACCGCCTGGACGCCATGGCTGCTGCGTTCCATGGCCGCTATGAAATCATTGGCGTCGAGATCGCTTCCAGCAGCCGTACGTATGCGTGGGCGCCGGTCGGCTCTGGCGCTGGTTTCACGCGTAAAACCCTGTTCCCGGATACCGTGTTCGACGACGTGCCTTGGCCGCGCAGGCTGCGCCATGCCATGCGCGTCATCCGGGCAGCCCGGCCCAGCGGCGTGTTCCTCTGCAACCAGGAGCGGCCGGAGATCCTGGTTGCGGTCTTCGTGCTTCGGGCGCTCGGTATCCGCACCTATGCCATGCTCGACGCCAAGTTCGACGACGTTCCCCGCCGCGCTTTGGTGGAGGCATTAAAGCTGCTGCTGTTCCGGGTTTACAGCGGCGGTCTTGTCGCGGGGGCTCGATCATTAGCCTACTACCGATTTCTGGGGCTTCCAAAAGGTTGGGCGCGCACCGCTTACGACACCATTTCGGTCGCTCGCATCCGGCAGGAAGCCGCGACGCCGCTCGCTCCCGCAGGCCAACCGCACGAGGAACGCGACTTCATCCTGGTTGCGCGGTTCGTTCCAAAGAAAAACATTGCGCTCGCGATCCGCGCCTATGCCCGTTTCAGGGCAATGCCGTCTCGCCACGGCCGTGTCCGCCGTCTTGTGCTGTGCGGCGCCGGGCCGCTGGAAGCAGACCTACGTGCGCTTGCGGCGACATTGCGTGTCGAGGATGGAGTCGAATTCACCGGTTTCCTGGGGCCTGCCGAGGTCGCAAGGCGCTTGGGTGCCGGCCTATGCCTGCTGCTCCCCAGCATAGATGAACAATGGGGCCTTGTGGTGAACGAGGCAGTGGCGCTCGGGCTGCCGATCCTGTGCACGGACAACGTGGGCGCGCGGGACAGCTTGGTCCGGGTCGGCGTCAACGGCTTCATGTTCGAGCCTGACAACGAGGAAGGGTTGGCTACGCTGATGCGGCTGATCTCGGAAGACCAGGCGCTGTGGCGCCAGATGGCGGAGGGCAGCCTGCGGCTCGCGCCGAATGGCGACGTGTCGCACTTCGTTCGCGGCGTCTCGGAGCTACTCGGGATATCCGCATCCGAGCGTCTCGCAACCGATCAGGCCACTGAGACCGCAACAGTGCCGGCCGTTTTAGACCCAATCCGTTGAGGCGCCTTCGCGACCTTGCGGCGGGAGTGCTCGGCGCGCGCGGCGGCGCGTTCGCCATGCTGCAAACCCTGATTGCGCAATGCTTTGTCATGGTCGTGAACCTGGCCACCGGTATTCTTACCGCCCGCTTGCTCGGCCCAACCGGCCGCGGCGAGTTCGCTGCGGTCAGCCTCTGGTTGCTGCTGCCCTCGTTTTTGGCAGTCGCAGGGTTGCAGAGCGGCATCGTCTATCAGTCCCGTCACGCGCCCGAGCAACGGGCGGCGGTTGGATTAGCAGCGGGGATCGCTGGAACCACGGCCTTTGTCGGCTTGGCGCTAATCTCGCTCTGGTGCCTGCCGGCTCTCATGCACGGCTACGATTCTTGGGTCGTGGCGCTCGCACAGGCAGCCACGCTGGTGTCGGTCATCAACGTCTGGACGACCATAATCCGCCAATGTCTGCTGGCAGAGCGGGATTTCGGCGCATACAACGTGTTCAGCTCAAGTAGCGCGGCTGTTTACCTGGTCTTGTTGATAGCATTGGCGTTGGCCGGCAGCCTGACGCCAACAACCGCCATTTGGGCGCAGGTCCTTGGTACCGTGTCCATTCTGGCTTTTGGATTATGGCGGCTGCTTTGGCGGTGGAAGGGCCGGTTGACTTGGCTCGCCAGCAGCCTGCGTCCGCTTCTGTCCTATAGCGCGCGCGCAGCTCCGGCAGACCTTATCGCGATCTTGACCCACAATGTGGACAGGCTCGTGCTGGTGGCGCTAGTCGCCCCAGCGGAGTTCGGGCTGTACTCGGTCGCTATTGCATTTGCACGTATCTTGGGCGTGTTGCAGACGTCCGTCTCGACCGTGACTTTGGCAGATCTCGCCGGTAAGCCTCCGGAGCAGATTGAACGGTTCGTGCATCTGACGTTCCGGGTTCTGGCGATCATACTTATCGTTGGTTGCGGGGCAATGCTTTTGGTGGATCGAAGTTTACTCCGGATTGCCTACGGGGCGGACTTCGTCCAAGCCGCGCCAATTTTCCGGGTGTTGTTGCTCGAAACCGCTCTGTCGTGCCTGGGCCAGGTGCTGCTGCAAGCATTCCTCGCGTCGGGGCGTCCCGCCGTGCCCTCAATGGCGCAGGCCGCCTCATTCGCGGTTACTGCCGCTGGCGTCCTCGCGCTGGCGCCAATGTTCGGCGCCATCGGAGCAGCGTCGGCCCTCGCGTTCGGCGCCTTGGTCCGGCTCTGCGTGCTGCTTGCCTGCCTCGGCCGCATCGGCTTGCGCTTGCCACGCCCTCTGCCGGGCTGGGACGACGTGACGCTGTTGCGCGACCGTATGCAAGGCCGGGGCCGGATCGCAAAGGATGCTTAGTCTTTCAAACAGCGCGCATCGGGCCGTCGCGTCCGCCCAGCCCGCCGTCGCCACGGCTGCTCAGCCTCGAAGCGGTTTGTGCGCTGGCCGCAGTGTCCGTGGTGCTGTTCCACACCCAGGTGACCTCGGTCACGCGAGCCGGCTACACCCCGTTCGGTGGAGTGATGCTGGTGGCATGGCGCACAGTAAGCTCGGTTAATGCCTTGCAGCCCTTTAGCCTTTTGTTGTTTGGGGCCGGCTCTGGACGCTCCATCGTCGCGCTCGCTTTTCTGGAGCTTAGCGGCCGAGTGACAATCTCATCTCCAGTTGTCGCGAGTTGGCAATTCAGCCAGGCCCGTATGAGCGACGTGTCACGGCCAAACAAAATATTACTCTGCGCAGTCGCGCATTGCTTGGAGCAGTCGTTTTGAGCGGTAACCGGACCAGTCACACGATCAGCCGCAAACACCTACAGCCACCCTCGCTGTTTACCGTGCTCCCGTCGCTTATCGTGCCTATTGTGCTGTGTGGCATCGTCGTGCCCATCCTGCTGGCTTTCGCAGGGGGCGCGGTCATACGCCTGGTTTACCCGGCATACGCCTTTCTGGTCGGCTTCGCGTTCTTCAATCACCGCCGCAACGCCTACCCCGGCTTCTGCATCGCACTATTCGCGATGACGCCATTGGTCCGGCGAGTAGTGGACTACAGCGCAGGCTTTTCTGACTTCAACCTGGTGCTGCTGGCTCCCTATGTGGCGTTGCTTCCGTGCGTCCTTCCACTCCTGCGCCAAAGCGTGACCCGGCGCCCGCAAGCGCTGCCCTTCCAGCTTTTATTGCTAAGCGTTGTTTATGGCGCGTTCCTTGCGTTGCTCCAGGCCCGTGTCGTTCCGGCATTCTACGAAAGTCTTCGTTGGATACTGCCGGTCGCGCTGACCGCATTCATCTTGGAAAACCACGCCATTGTGGACCGCATCCGGATCAGCTTGACTGGAACACTGGCAATTCTGGTGCCACTCATCTCGGCATACGGCGTCGCGCAATATTTCAATCCACAGCCTTGGGACATTATTTGGCTGCAAAATGTCATGGAGGCAGGCGCAACGTCGTTTGGTCGTCCCGAGGCATACCAAATCCGGGTCTTTGCAACACTGAACTCACCGGGCTCGTTCGCCATGTTCCTTGCAACGGCCATCCCACTACTGCTGGCGGAGGGTGGCCTAATTGCGCTGGTGGGTTTGACTGGGCTGCCAGCCCTCGCTCTGTCGATCGTGCGGGGAGGATGGGTTGCCTGCGCCATCGGAGTGCTCGTAACCTTTGTCGTAGCCCGCGGTGGCAAGAAACTGGGCCTGCTCGCCGTCGGCCTGGGCATTGGTTTCTTGGGCGTGACGCTTGCAGGCAGCGTCCAACTTGCGCCAGAGGCAGTCAGCGGTTTAACCGAGCGTTTCAGTACCTTCTCCAGTATGGGCAACGATGGCAGCGCCCAGGATCGTCTCGACACATATGGCACGTTCTTTACCAGGCTCGGCGACAGTCCGTTGGGAGAGGGTTTTGGCGCCAATGCTGGTATGTCGTCGGCCAGTGAAAAGCGCGACCTTTTATCATTGGACAGCGGCATACTCGAAGTCTTTATCACTTTTGGTCCAATTGTCGGAACGCTGTATTTTATAGGTTTTGGTATTCTTATCGTGCTGTCCTATAATGCTTTGCGTGAGTCCGGCGGTAGGCTTCCCGGACATTTTGGGATAGTGTGCGCGCTCGTTGCAGTTCTCCCACTCGGCAGCAATCAAATCGGAGAGCTTGGCATTATAACTTGGGCCGCGCTGGGCGTGTTGCTCGCGACCGCCGAGCAACAACACTTTCGTGCTGCAGCGAGACTGCAGCAGGAAAAAGCTGGCCGGGTCTCGGCATGAGGCAAATCCTGCTTCCCCACACATCAAGCGCGTTCTCGCGCCTAAGCTTCGGCTGCTCCGGATTGATGGCGCGCCTGAGCCGTTCAGACTCGCTGCATCTCCTCCAAGTCGCGGCCGACAACGGCATCACCCATTTCGACGTGGCGCGCAGCTATGGCTATGGCGACGCTGAGAGCGTGGTCGGCGATCTTATCGAGACCCGCCCAGGAGCACTCACCGTCACAACCAAGGTCGGCATCTTGCCGCCGCAGCGCTCGCGCGGCCTTGACACCGCCAAAGCCGTCGCAAGACGGTTGGCCGGCCTGCACCCACGCCTCCGGCAGGCTTTAAGGCAGCGCGCCGCCAGCATGGTACGGCACGGCGCCTTTGATCTTGCAACGGTGCAAAAGAGCTTCGAAACGAGCCTGCGCACGCTGCGGGTCGAACGCGTTGACCTGCTGCTGCTGCATGACTGCACCTATGACGACCTACAACCCGGTCTGCTGGAGTACTTAGAGCGATGCCGGGACGAGGGAAAGGTGGGTCAGTTCGGGCTGGCGACCGACCAGGACACGATACGGCACGCTTTTGTGGACCGCCGTGCATTCGTTCCCATAGCCCAGTTCGCCACTGACCCTTCGGCAGCCACCGCTGAACAACTGTCCAGCTTGGGCGACGGGATTACGCCTGGCATCATCACGCACTCGGCACTTGGCGCGCAGTTCTCGGAAGTCGCCAACCGCCTTGCGTCCGATCAGGTGCTGGCCCGGCGCTGGACCCAGCGCCTACAGGTGGACGTCGCTGATCGGAATAGCCTGGGCCAGTTGTTCCTCGCAGCGGCTCTGTCGAGGAACCCGGATGGCGTAGTGCTGTTCTCGTCAACCCGGCCTGACACGATTGGCAGCAATGCCAAGCTCGCCAGTCAAGCGCCACTCTCCCTTGACGATCGCGCGGCGTTGCAGCAGATGATCCAGGAGGCGCTCGAGGCAGTGTCCCAAGGGATTGCTAATGATCACGGACTTGGCTTCGCTTCCGGATGGTAGCGTGTCTGACTGCGACATTTGCGTGGTCGGCGCCGGTCCTGCTGGAATAGCGCTGGCGCGGGAGTTCATCGGTACCTCCACTCGGGTGTTGTTGCTGGCCGGAGGGGGGGGGCAGGCTCGATCCGGCGCATCAAGAGCTGAACCGCGGTGAGAACGCTGGCCTGACGCATACCGGGCACTATGATGGGCGTGGCCGGGGCTTCGGCGGAACCGGGCGTCTCTGGGCCGGCCAGTGCGTACCGCTCGACAGCATCGATTTTGAGCGGCGCTCCTGGGTGCCGCACAGCGGATGGCCGGTTAGCCTGGATGAGCTGCAGCCCTGGTATCGCCGGGCCGAGCAATTCTTCAAGGTTGAGGGTGAAACCTATGATGCGGCTATCTATGCGGCGTTTGGTCTTGAAGCGTCGCCCTGGTCGCCGGACACTTTGCACACTCACTCCACCGTTTACACACCGGAGGTGGACACTGGCCGGTTCTCGCTCCGGCAATTCCGTCGCAGCGATAATGTGCGCGTGCTCCTTCAGGCCAATGTTGTGCAGATTGAGCTCGATGAGACAGCGCGAGTGGTTACGGCGCTTCGGCTACGCTCCTTGGCCGGGCAGACTGCCTGGGTGAGGGCCCGAGCTTACGTTCTTGCGGCCGGAGGGATTGAGAACGCTCGTCTCTTGCTTGTGTCGACCGAACGGCAAACATGTGGCGTGGGCAACAGCCAAGACCTTGTAGGACGGTATTTTCAGGAACACCCAAACGGGATAACGGCAACCCTGAGCGGCGGCGACCCGACGGCGCTTCAGACCCGCTTCCGCCTACTCTATCGAGGCGGGCGGCGCTACTTCCCGAAAGTCGCGCTCGCCCCTGCGTTGCAGCGGAAGCATCAAACGTTGAACTGCAACGCACACCTCGTATTCGAGCATGCAGAGTCGTCCGGCATCGCTTCGTTGCGAGAGGTTGCCCAGGCTGTGCGGCAGCGCCGTCTCCCAACGGCGCCGCTAAAACAAGCGTCACGGATCGCTGCCAATCTTGGGGAGGTGGGCCGTACGCTCGCGCAACGCTTCGTGCGAGGCACGTCCCCGCTCGCTGTCCCAACGTCCGTCAGCTTGCAATGTTACGTGGAGCAGGCGCCCAATCCCCTGAGCCGCGTGACGCTCTCGTCGCAACAGGACGCGCTCGGCGTGCCGTTGCTTCGGATGGAGTGGCGGCTGACCGAGCTGGAGCGCCAAACCGCGGCGCTGATGTCAAGCGTTGCGCGCACGGAGTTTCACCGGCTTGGATTGGGAGAACTGCAGCTAAAGCCGTGGCTGACCGAACCTGGGGACGGCTGGCAGCCGCATTTTGTCGATTGCGCCCACCATATGGGCACGACACGCATGGCTGTGACGGCACAGGAGGGCGTCGTTGATCCAGACGGACAGGTATTTACGTAGATCGTCTGTTTGTGGCAGGAAGCTCTGTGTTCCCGACCTCGGGCTATGCCAACCCTACTTTGACAATCGTTGCTCTCGCTATACGCCTAGCCGAACGTCTAAAGACCATGCTCGTTCAAGAAACGGCCGAGATGGTGCAGGCTAACAATTCCTGGGCGCTTTCCGATCAGAATGCAGGCTGAAGCGTCGGCTGCGATGCGGGCGCTGGCTCAGTGGGGCGAGGCAGGCGAGCAGCTTGTCCATGACGGCCTGCCGCACCGCAGGCAGGCTGGGTACCGGGTCCGCGTTTTCCCCGCCCGTCCAGGAGCGGCCCTCGAAGCGGCCGGGGCCCAGCTTCCCTTTGAGCTGCTGGCGGACTTGTTCGCACGCCCAACGCGCCTTGATGGCCGCAGCCAGCGCCCGGCCTGCCTGCAAGCTTGGCGGCCTCTTGCGCCAGCACCGTCCACGGCGCGGCATCGTTCCAGGTTGGGCTTGCAATGAAGCGCTGCAACTGGTCGTGCCAAGCCATGCCGCCGTCGGCTGCAAACCTTCGTGTCCAAGCTGCCACCGTCGTCCCTGCATCGCCCATCGCCACCCCCCGCCCAACCAGCCAAAAGGCGGTCATCACCGGACGAACCGGAAAGTGTCTAGATAGTGCTTCTCCTGCAGGAGGAGGCCGGAGATAGCGGATACCCTTGGCGAATGCGTGATCAGCCAGGCCCAGCATGGTTTGCACCGCTGACAGGTCGCGCAACTACGGCGGAGCTGGCGGGCCATAAGCGACCGCCAGTCACGGTTGTGCGCTTGCACCAGCGCCTCTGGTTCAAACGCATCGTCACGTCGGCCACAAACACAGACGTGACGGAACCAGCCAGCCCGGTCATCCAACGCATCATCGAGGCTGCCTGCTATGCGCCGTGATCGTGGACTATGTCAGCCCCAGCCCACCGCGAATGCGCAAGGTCGAGGCCCGTTTCATGGCGGGACCCCAACCTCGCCTGATGCTCTACCGGCTCGATGTCGACGCTGACGTGCAGCGTGTGCTCGCCGCCGCCCAACAGTACGCCGCGCACCGGGCTCACATCCGAGTAGTCACGCCCCCAGCCGAGCACCACGTGCCCATCCTGCACCACCATCGCGTTGGTCGGGTCAAGGTCGATCCAACCGTGCTCCGGACCGAGCCAGCACCCCACCCAGGCGTGCGACTGGTCCGCCCCCACCAACCGCGCCTGGCCCGGCGGCGGCCGGGTCCGCAGGTAACCGGACACGTAGCGCGCCGGTAGCCCCAACGCGCGCAACCCGGCGATCATGGCGTGCGCGAAATCCTGGCAGACCCCGGCACGCAGCTCCAGCACCTTCGCCACCGTGGTGGACACCGTCGTGGCGCCGGGCTGGAAGCGGAACTCGCGCGCGATGCGGTGCATGAGGTCCAGCGACCCGTCCAGCACTGTCCTGCCCGGCGGAAAGCTCGGCGCGGCCCAATGCCGTGCTTCCGCCAGGATCGGCACGCGCGGGCTTGGAAACACGAACTCGGCCGCGTCAGACGCCACGGCCAGCGCTGCCGCCTGCTCCCACGGCAGCGTCGCCATCGGGTCCGGGACCGAGCGGGCCTGCACGTCCACCAGAGCGTCGGTGCTGATGCGCAGCGCCTGATGCACGCCTGAGAGGAACAGCCACGCGACCGGATTGCCAAAATGGTCCTGCCGCTCCGCCACCCGCTCCGGCACCGGCTCGGCGTGCAGGGTGAATGACTGCACGCGCTGGTAGGGCAGGGTGCGTGGGCGCAAGTGGACCACGTGCGCCGCCAACTCGACCGGGTCCGCGTAGTCGTAGCCGGTGACGTGCCGCACCCGAAACATCATGCGACCTCGAGCCCCACATCCTGCGTCGGCGGCAACAGGGCGAAGAACCGCCGGGTCAACTGATCGGACAGGGCGGCGGTGTTGGCGGCGATCACGTTCAGCGGCTCTGGCAGCCTTGACATCTTCCGCTCCGGCTCGGCCGAGCGCTCCACGCGCCGCACCAGCGCCTGGGTCCGGTCCAACAACGCGGACGCTGCCTGGGACAGGTCCGGGTCGGCCTGGCCCAGCAATCGCGTGGCCTGCTCGAACTGATACGCCATGGCGCGCGGGTTGCTGGTGTCCGCCAGCACCAAGTCCAGCACCGGCGCGGGCTGAAGCGCCGACATGTAGCGGCTGCGGTAGGTAATGGCGCTGTCGAACAGCTCCAGCACCATGCGCAGCGTGCCGTCCGCGCGTGACGGCGGTTGTGCCAGCAAGGTCGCCAGCACCAACGCCGAGCCATGCGCCCGCTCGATCCGCCGGCCCAGGTCGAGGAACAGCCAGCCGCCGCCGCGCACCATGCCCTCCGCCGCCACGCCGGCGACCGTGGTGGCCAGGCGCTGCAACCCGGTCATGGCGTGCACCAGCCCGTCCACTCCTTCATCCCGGTGGCGCAGGTCGGTTTTGGCGGTGCGCAGCGCGTGGGCGAACGCGGCGTAGCTTTCGACCGTAAGGCGGTCGCGCAGCGCCTCGGTCAGACGGGATGCCTGGTCCAGTCCGTCCGACGTCGCTCCGCCGGGCGCCACCGCATCGCGCACCAGCAGCTCAAGCGGCCCGCGACTCTCCGGCTCGTCTAGCCCGACCGCCAGCAAGCAGTCCCGCAGCACCGCCAGCTCCGCCATCTCGCGCGGCAGCGGCGCGCCGCGGGCACGGCGCAGCAGGCCCGCGCGGCTGTGGCGGGCCTGCATCTCCAACCGCTCGACGGTCCGGCCCAACCAGAAGAAGTCGTCTGCCACCCGGCTCGGCAGGTCGCCTGGGCTGCGCCGGATCGCGACCGCGGCCTGCCGCACCGGCTCCGGGCCGCGGATCGGCGCGGTCTCCTGCGTCAGCACCCACACATCCTTGAACAGCGCCCCAGCCGGCAGCGCCTCCGTGACATGCTGGCCGGCGTCCAGCACCCGCGCCAGCCCACCCTGCATCATGCGCCACTCCAGGCCGTCATGCATGAGGAACAGCCGCAGCACGATTGGCTTGGCCTCCAGCCCGCCCTGGCCATGGCAGGGCGCGAGGGAGGGGGTGGCCTGCATGACGGCGGCGTAATCCCAGGGCCGCTCGTTGATGTCGGACGACGATGCATCGAGGGAGCGCGGCGGCATGGGATCGAGCGCGGGACGGATGCTCCAGCGCGTCGTATCCTGGGACGCCCTGTGCCGGTCAGCCTCATTGCCGAACCAAACAGTGGGCGTGGTCGCGAGCCGCAGCGGCTCACCCAGCAAGCGCCGGCACAGCATCGGCAGGAACGCGGCCAGCGCAGGCACCTCAATCACCCCTGCGCCAGGGTGGTTCAGGATACGCACCGTGCCATGCCGCACCGCATCCAGCAGGCCAGCGACGCCAGGGCCGGCACTGCCGGCCGGAGCCTCAAGTGGATCGAGGCCGCCGCCGGGCATACGGCGCAGCAGCACATCCACCGGCTGCAAGCCCAGCAACGTCTTGAGGAACAGCGCGCCCGACCGCACCGTGAGATCCCGTGCCTGCACCAGGGCGCAGCCCAGGTCCCGCGACAGCGCCAGGTGCTCCGGCCAATGCGGATCGGAGACGCCGTGCGTCAGCAACGCCACCACCGGCGTGCGCCCGGCCGTGCGGGGCGCAGCATCCAGCAACGCGTCCTGCCAGGCGTCAAAGAACGGCCGGAGCTGCTGCACCTGCGCCGCGCGGAACAGCTCCGGAATGACGCGCGCCAGCAGGCGCCGGCTTTCCCGCGCGTAGCCGATGCCGAGCGCCCCGCCGGTATGGTCCGCCAGCACCCGCCACTGCCCGTCCGGTCCGCGCGCCAGGTCAACGGCGTAGGCCTGGAGGAAACGTCCCGGCATCGCGGGCGTGGTGCGGCAGGCGCGAAGGAACTCAGGGTTGGGATAGACCAGCGCAGCCGGCAGCGTGCCGTCCTGCACCGTGGCTTGCGGCCCGTACAGGTCCGCCAGCAACGCCTCCAGCAGCCGCGCCCGCTGGCATAGACCGTCGTCCAGTTGCGCGAACTCCGCCGCCGCAATCGGCAGCGGGATTGGGTCGCAGCGCCAGGACGGGGTGGCGCCTTCCTCCTCCGCGGTGCGTTCCAGCCGGTCCGCGCGGGCCTGTAGGTGGGCCGGGTCGAACGATGCGAGCACGCCGAGCACGGCCCGCCATTGCGGACGCACCCCGCCCCGGCCATCCACCATTTCGTCGAATGCGCTCACGCGCTGGTCAGGCGGAGAACCGGCGTGGGTCGATCGCTGGCAGGATCGCGCCCGCGGGGCCAGGGTCCCGGCCAAGGATCACGTCCGCCACCAGCCGGCCGGCGGCGGGCGAGGTCTGGATGCCGTAGCCGCCTTGGCCCACGCACCAGAAAAACCCGTCCGCTGTGCCGTCCCAGCCAAACGCCAGGCTGCGGTCCGGCGTGAAGGTGCGCAGGCCCGCCCAACTGTGTTCCACCCGGCGCACCTCGATATCCAGCGCCTGCTGCATACGGTCGATGGCAATGGCCACGTCCAGCTCGTCCGGCGCTACGTCATGCGGGTGCATGTCCGTTTCGTCGCCCGGGCTCACCATCAGCTTGGTGCGCGCCTCCGGCCGGATATACCAGGTCTGGTCCACGTCGTTCACCATGGGCCAGCGCGTGGCTTCCCAGGGCGCCGGGTCGATGACGCAGCCGGTGCGCCGTTTCGGCGCCAGGCCGAGCGGCGTGACGCCGGCCTGTTTCGCCACCTCGTCGCCCCAGGCGCCGGCGGCGTTCACCACCACCGGCGCGGTGAACACGTTGCCGCCGCTGACCTCGACCTGCCATCCACCGTTGTCGCGGGTGATCCGCCCGGTGCGGCTGCGCAGCGCCAGCACGCCGCCGGCGGTGCGAAGCTGTTTCAGGAAGCCCTGGTGCAGGTTGGCCACGTCCATGTCGAACGCGTCCTGCTCAATCGCCGCCATCACGGCATACTCCGGCCGGAGTGCCGGGACCAGCGCCGTGACCTCGGCAATCGACGCCTGCCGCAGCCCGGTGCCCTCGGCCAGCAGCCGTTGCATGTGGTCCCGCTGTTCGGGTGGCGCCAGGAACACGATGGGCCGGTGCGCCAGGATAGGCGCGTTGGTGAACCCGTCCGGCGGCGTCTCGAAGAACGTCCGCGACAGGCCCGTCAGCGTCCGTACGTCCGGCGGGCCGTAGTTCTGGATCCAGATGGCGGCGGAACGGCCGGTGCTATGGTAGCCGGCGGCTTCCTCGGCCTCCACCATCGCGACCCGGTAGGCTTCTGAGAGGTGTGCGGCCACGGTCGCCCCAGCGATCCCGGCACCAATGACGATTGCGTCGAATGAGTGGGTGTCCATGGCGCAGCATCGCCGTGGCCGATAGGGCGCGCAAGGCTGCTAGCCGTAAACTAAAGTTGGGAGCCACATGGCAATGCCCGGCACGAACGACAGGATCACGACCGCCACGGCCATGAGCGCCACGAATGGCAAGGTGCCCCAAATGATCGGGCCGAGGCCGATGTCGGGGGCGATCCGGTTGATGACGAAGATGTTGAGGCCGACTGGCGGGTGGATCAGCCCCATTTCCATGACCACCGCCATGACCACGCCGAACCAAACTAGGTCGAATCCAGCATCTCGCAATGGTGGCAGAATGATCGGCGCGGTCATCAGGATAATGGAAACTGGAGGCAAGAAAAACCCAAGCGCGACTACAAGCAGTAGGATCGCCAATAACAACAGCCACTTGGATAAGTGCAAACCCACAATCCAGCCAGCGGCGGCTTGACTGATATGCAAGTAGCTCATGACATAACTGTAAAGCAGGCTCATGCCGATAATCATCAGCAACATGCCGCTCTCGCCAAGGGTTCCGGCGAAGATTGGCTTGAGGTCCGCCAGCCGATACGCGCCATACACCACCGCGATCAGCAATAGCGCCAGCACGGCACCCAGCCCAGCGGTCTCGCTCGGCGTCGCGATGCCGCCGTACAGCGCCACCATCACGCCGGTCAGCAGCACCAGGAACGGCAACACTCGCGGCAGCGCCGTCAGGCGGTCCTGCATGGTGTAGGTGTCCTGCCGCAGGATTTCCGACCGCGCGCCCCCGGCAGCGGCCACGGCGGTGGCCTGGCCGAACTCCTGCCGCCACCGCACCACGGCGTAGGCCGCGAACAACGCCACCAGCAGGATGCCGGGACCGATGCCAGCCAAGAACAATCGTCCGAGCGACTGCTCCGCCGCCACGGCATACAGGATCAGCACGATGCTGGGCGGCAGCAGGATGCCGAGCGTGCCGCCCGCCGCCACCAGCCCAGCGGCGAAGCCGGGCGAGTAACCGCGCCGTCGCATCTCGGGGATGCCGGAGCTGCCGATGGCGCTGCAGGTGGCCGGGCTGCTGCCAGCCATAGCGGCGAACAGGCCGCAGGCCAGCACCACCGCGACGCCCAATCCGCCGGGCACCCGGGACAGCCAGGTGTGCAGCGCGTCATACAGGTCCTTGCCCGCCCGGGATTTGCCGATGGCGGCGCCCTTTAGGATGAACAAGGGAATCGTCAGAAGGGTGATGCTGGCGAGTTCCTCATAGACGTTCTGCGCCACCGTATCGAGCGACGCGGCAGGCATGAAGCCCAGCATGAACAGCACCGCGACGCCGCCGAGCGCAAAGGCGATTGGCATGCCGGAGAACAAGGCCACAAGCGTGGCTCCTCCATACATGAGGCCGAGCTGAAGCGTGGACATGGGGCCTAGTGCGGCGAGGGTGCGAGGTGCGCGGGCGCGCTAGCCCGATGGCGGCTGCCAAGCACCTGAAGCGCCAGTTGCAACGCCAGCAGGCTCATTCCCGCAGCCATGCAGAGGTAGGGAATCCACAGCGGCGGCCCCCAGGCGGACGAGGTAGTCTGCCCATCGACCAACGCCTCCTCCAGCAAAGTGAAGCTTTTCCAGGCAAAAAAAGTCACGAATGCCAGCGACAACACGTCCGCCAGCACCCGCCGCGCGTAGTCCACGCGGGGCGGCAGCAGGACCGCCAGCGCGTCAATCGCGACGTGGCCGCGCCGGGTCTGGATCCAAGCGGCGGAGGCGAAGGTAGCGCCCACCAGCAGGAACACGCTAAGCTCGTCCTGCCAGTCGCTCGGGATTTTGAAGAAGTAGCGGCCTGCCACCTCCCACGTCAGCACGAACCCGGCGGCGGCGATGGCAATGGACGACAGCACGGCCATGACGCCATTCAGGCCGTCCAGCAGGCCCTGCAACACGCCGAGCACGCCAAGGCGCGGAACGTCGGCAACCGGGATGGCGCCGGATGCGGCGTCGATCCCGTGCGTGCTCAAGCGACGGCCTCGGCCAGCTTCAACAGCGCGGCGCAGGCGGCGTTGCGCTCGGCAAAGTCCTTCCACGCCGTTGCCTGCGCCAGTGCCTTCCACTTGCCGATGGCAGCGGCGTCCATGTCCTTGGCGGTGATGCCCGCTTTGGCGAACACCCGCGCCAGGTCCTCGTCATCCTGCTTGGCGGCCTGCAGCCCGAACGCCTCCATTTCCAGGCCCACCGCGTCAATGGCAGCCTGGTGCGGCTTCGGCAGGCTGTCGTAAATTGACTTGCTGATGAGCAGCGGCTCGAACATGAACCAGAAGCTGCCGGTGCGGCCGGTCGTGACGTTCTTGGCGATCTCCTCAAGCCGGAACGAAATCAGGCTGGTGCTCGAGGTGACCGCCGCGTCGAGCGATCCGGTCTGCATGGCCGCGTAAATCTCGTTGCTCGGCACCGAGCTGATGATCCCGCCGGCCGCTTTCAGCATCAGGTCCATCTCCCGCGAGCCGCCGCGGATTTTCAGGCCCTTCACGTCGTCCGGCTGCACCACGGGCGTGCTGCGGCACGCAGCGCCGCCAGCCTGCCAAATCCAGGTGACAATCCGCACGCCGCGCTTGTCCAGCACCGCGGTCAGCTCTTGCCCGATCGGTTGCGTCTTCCAGGCCATGCCCTGTTCGTAGCTGGTCACCAGGCAAGGCATCAGGCCAATGTTGACCTCCGGCACCTCGCCGCCGGCATAGGCCAACGGGTACACCGACATGTCGAGCGCGCCGCGGCGGAGCGAGGAAAACTGCGCCACGGTCTTCATCAACGAGGAGCCGGGGTAGATCTCAAATCCGAGTTCGCCATTGGTGCGGCGCTGCACCTCGGCGGCGAAGCGCCGGGCCAGCCGGTCGCGGAAATCCCCCTGCTCTAGGGTGCCGCCGGGAAACTGGTGGCTGATCTTAAGCGTGCGCGTGGCAGCGCGTGCCTGGCCGCCAATCAGGGGCGCGGCCAGCAGCGAGCCAATCGCTGCGCGACGGGTGATGAGCATGGACGTCCTCCGATATGACCGTTTTGCGGTGGCTTTCCTTGGACCGATACGACGCGCGGCAGCATGGCGCAAGCTACGTTGACACATGCGACGGTGCGGCCATACGAAAGCTGGTCCAGCGGGCCAGGAGGGCATGTTTGAGCCGGGAATATCCTGCACGTCCCCTGGTCGGGTTGGGCGTCGTCATGCTGAAGCCCGATGCCGTGCTGCTGGTGCGGCGTGGCAAACCACCCAACCCCGGGGCATGGAGCATTCCCGGCGGCGCGCAGGAGCTTGGCGAAACCGCGGAGGACGGCGCGCGGCGGGAGTTGCTGGAGGAAACCGGCCTACAGGCGGGACGGCTGTTGCTGGCCGCCAACGTGGACAGCATCACGCGGGACAGCGACGGCCGCGTGCAATACCATTACACCATCCTGGACTTCGCGGCCGAGTGGGCTGGGGGCGAACCGCTGGCCGGCGGCGACGCGTTGGAGGCGATGTTCGCGCCGCTCGATGCCCTGGAGCGTTTCACCCTATGGAGCGAGGCGCACCGCGTCATTGGATTAGCCCGGACGGCGCTGGGCGTTTAGCTCCGTTTGCGCCGTGACGGGCTGGCGCGGCCGAAGTTGAACGACATCGCCAACCCAGCGCAGACCAGCCCGAGCGTCGCCGGGATCAGCCACAACGGCCGCAACAGGAACGGCAACTCAATCCAGTCCCAAGCCCACGCCATGCTGTGCCGCTGCAACCAGCCCAGCGCCGTGCCGTCCATCTGCACAAGGCCTTGGCCGAGCGTCAGCCCGGCCGGCGTGAGGGCAGCAAGCGCCACCGCCGTTACGAAGAACACGGCCGCCAGCACGGCGAACACCCGGGCGGCCATCACATGAACAGCCGTTCGTTCGAAAGGCCGGCATACATCCCGGCCACGAACTCGCCATAGCCATTGTAGATACGGGTGGGCACGCGCTGGTCGTTGCCTAGCAGCCGCTCGGTCGCTTGGCTCCAGCGCGGGTGTGCGACCTCTGGGTTGACGTTGGCCCAAAACCCATACTCGGAGGGCTGGATGCCCTCCCAAAACGTGGTCGGCTTTTTATCTGTGAAGCTCACGCGCACGATCGATTTCACCGACTTGAAGCCATATTTCCACGGCAGCACCAACCGAATCGGTGCGCCATTCTGCTTTGGAATGGTTTTGCCATACAGGCCGGTGGCGAGGAAGGCAAGGTCATTGTTCGCCTCCGCAATAGTCACGCCCTCGATGTAAGGCCATTCGAACTGGGCGCTGCGCAGGCCGGGCATGGTTTTGGCGTCGGCCAGCGTCTCCATGACCATGTAACGGGCCGATGCCATGGGTTCAGCGATCCGCACGAGATCTTTGAGTGGAAAGCCGGTCCAGGGCACCGTCATGGCCCAACCCTCGACGCAGCGGTGGCGGTAGATCCGCTCTTCTAGCTGAACCTGCTTCATCAAGTCGTCGAAGTCGAGCGTTCGGGGCTTGGCCACCATGCCTTCGATCTTAATGGTCCAGGGCTGCACTGGCAGCTTCTGGGCGGCACGGTAGATCGATTTGTCCGTGCCGAACTCGTAATAGTTGTTGTAGGTGGTGACGTCCTTCTCGGCTGTCAGCTCGCGGTCCACGACGTATTTCGGGTTGCGCGGCGCGCCTTGCGCCCGGGCCAGGCTCGGCAGCATGATCCCGGCGGCCACCCCTCCGACCAGCGCCGCACGACGACCGAACGCCAGATGCTCCGGCGTCACGTCCCGCTCCGGGACCTCCCATCCATGACGTTTCATCTGGTGCATTGGTTTGCCCCTGTTCACAAACTAACACAGCATGTAACGCACCGGAGGGCGATGTCACGCCCTGGGCCACCTCTCATTTGCTTTTAGCACACTGCTCTGCAACGGTCCCGCCAAGGCCGCGTGTGCGCCGGCCATCAGGAGTGCGCCCCTTTGGACCTAACCCGCTTCCCCCGCGTCAAATTTTGCCAGGCGCCCACGCCGCTCGAATTGTTGCCGCGGCTGAGCGCGCACCTCGGCGGCCCGCGCATCTGGATGAAGCGGGACGACCTGACCGGCATGGGCCTCGGCGGCAACAAGGTCCGCAAGCTCGAGTTCCTGGTCGGCGAGGCCCTAGCGCAGGGGGCCGACCACCTGGTCACCCAGGGCGCCGTGCAGTCGAACCACGTGCGCCAAGCGGCTGCGGTGGCGGCGAAGCTCGGCCTGCGCTGCACCGCCGTGCTGGAGCACCGCATCGAGACCAACGACGCGACCTACCTCAATAACGGCAACGTGTTGCTGGACCGGCTGCTGGGCTGCGCCATCGAGTACCGGCCCGGCGGCACCGACATGCAGACGGCTCTTGAGGAGGTCGGCGCGAGGCTGCGGGCCGAAGGCGCCAAGCCATACCTGATCCCTGGTGGCGGGTCGAACACCGTGGGCGCGTTGGGCTACGTCGTGGTCGCGATGGAGCTGGTGGCGCAGGCCAACGACCTGGGGCTGCAGGTCGACCGGCTGGTGCACGCGACTGGCAGCGCCGGGACGCAGGCCGGGTTGGTGGCCGGGCTGCACGCCATGAACGTCTCCTGGCGCGTCCTGGGCATCGGCGTGCGGCAGCCGAAGGAGCGGCAGGAGGCGAACGTCCTGCGGCTGGCGCAGGCGACGGCGGCGCATCTAGGCGTGGACCGGCCGCTGCCGGCGTCGGCGGTCGAGGCGGATTGCGGCTACATCGGCGGCGGCTACGGCGTGCCGACGCCGGGCATGGTGGAGGCCATAGAGCTGCTGGCCCGCACGGAGGGCATCTTCCTTGACCCGGTGTACTCGGGAAAGGGAATGGCTGGGCTGATTGACCTCGTGCGCCGCGGCGTGTTCACGGCGGGTCAGGAGGTCGTGTTCCTGCACACCGGCGGCTCGTCCGGGCTGTTTGGCTACATGGACCAGTTGAGTGCGCGAGCCGCCTGACGAAGCGGGCCTGCCGTCATGAAACCATCCTCGTGGCGGCGTCGGCCCACGCCTAAATGCGCTCCAGGCAATCCTGGAAGGGTCCCAATGGCTGCTGCCCCGCGCTGCCTCATGCTTGCCGCCGCGCTTCTCGCGCCATTCCCGGCTGCCACGGCGCCGACGCTGCTGGCGACGGGGACGCTGACCGGCTCGGCAGCGGGCGTCAACGCGGACCTGTCCGGGCTGCCTGGCACGCTGGAGAACGGCGTGTCGGCCAACGTGCTGGGCGGCATCGGCTCCGGGATCGCCTGGGCCGGCAGCAACACCTTTGTGGCGGTGCCGGACCGCGGGCCGAACGCGGCGGCCTACAACCCGGCCATTAACGAAACCACCTCGTTCATCTCACGGATGCACACGCTCTCGATGGCGCTCACGCCGAGCACCGGACCGACGCCGTTCACGGTGACCCCAACGCTCACGGCGACGACGCTGCTATGGAGTCCTACGCCGCTCAGCTATGGCAGCGGGACCGGACTAGGCACCGAGGCCGGCGGTGGCGCGCTGCGGCCCGGCGCACCGGCCCATAACACCGCCAGCCGTTTCTATTTCACCGGGCGCTCGGACAACTTCGGGCCGGGCAACTCGGGCGACCCGACCCATGGCCGCCTGGACCCAGAGGGCATCCGCGTGTCCCGCGATGGCCGCAGCGTGTTCGTGGCGGACGAGTACGGCCCCCACGTCTACCAGTTCGACCGCGCCACCGGCGAGCGCATCCGCAGCTTCGCGCTGCCGTCATCCGGGCCGGGTAACCTCGTGGCCTCCACCTTGTCTCCGGTCGGCGCCACGGAGGTCAGCGGCAACACGACTGGACGGCAGGCGAACCGGGGCATGGAGGGCTTGGCGATCACGCCCGACGGCCAAACGCTGGTGGGCCTTATGCAGTCGGCGCTGCGGCAGGACATCGCGGCTGAGCCGAACCTCGCGCGTCTCGTTGCCATCGACATCGCAACCGGCGTCACGCGGGAGTACGCCTATTTACTTACGACCGGCGGCGGGATCAGCGAGATCACCGCCATCAACGATCACGAGTTCCTGGTGGACGAGCGGGACGGGCGTGGCCTTGGCGACGGCAACGCTGCACGCATCAAGCACCTGTTCCGGATCGACATCGCGGCTGCGGCGGACATCACCGGCCTCGACGCCAGCGCCGCGGCGGCACGGGCGGTGTCCAAGAGCGCCAGCCCGGTCGTGGACCTCGTGGCAATGCTGGGCGCGGCCGGCGTGCCCGCCACGCGGGTGCCGTCCAAGATTGAGGGGCTGGCATTCGGCGAGGACGTCACCGTCACGGTGAACGGCGTTGTGCAGACGCTGCATACGCTGTGGGTCGTCAATGACAACGACTTCGTGCCGGACATCGCAGGGCCAAACCTGTTTTATGTGCTGGGCCTGACGGATGCGGATTTAGCGGCGATGTTCCAGGCGCAAGCGTTCGACACGCCGGCTCTGAAGCCAGAACGGCCATAAGGCGGTGATGTGGTGGGCCCGGTGGGACTCGAACCCACGACCACAAGATTAAAAGTCCCGTGCTCTACCAACTGAGCTACAGGCCCGAACCGTTGTTCTAACGCGAAATGCATCTGGCGTGACAGAGGGCTTGCTCAAGCCCTCGCCCGGATCGATCCACGCCACGGACCAACCCGGCGAGCAGAGCGTGCGTTACTTAGCGTCAGCCGCCACGCGCATGCGCACGATCTTGTCCGGGTCGCGCACGCTGCCACTGCTGCCGCTGCCGCGTTTGATCTTGTCCACGAACTCCATGCCCTGCACCACCTGGCCCCAGATGGTATACTGGCCGTCAAGGCTGGGGGCCGGCGCGAACATAATGTAGAACTGGCTATTGGCGCTGTTTGGGTCGCTGGTGCGGGCCGCGCCCACCGTGCCGCGCAGGAACTTAGTGCTGTTGGTGAACTCGGCCGGCAGGTTGCCCATATCACTGCCGCCGCTGCCGGTGCCAGTCGGGTCGCCGCCCTGGGCCATGAAGCCTTCGATCACGCGGTGGAATACGATGCCGTCGTAGAAACCCTTGCGGGCCAGCGCCTTCACGCGCTCCACATGCTTGGGCGCCAGCTCGGGACGCAGCCGGATGACCACGCGGCCGTCCTTCAGGTCCATGTATAGGGTGTTCTCCGGATCGAGCGCCGGGGTTTGGGCAGAGGCGTCGTCAGACATCAAGGTTCCGATCGCAAAAGTTGCAAGCAAGGTTCGGCGCAGCATGGCGTTACTCCGGTTGTGGGCGGACCCGGGCCAACGTGCGCTCCAGCGTGAGCGCCGGAACGAAGCTGGACACGTCCCCGCCCAGGCGGGCGATTTCCTTTACGAAGCGAGACGAGATAAACTGGTGCCGCTCGCTCGCCATCAGGAACACCGTCTCGACCTCGTGGTCCAAGCGGTAGTTCATGCCCGCCATCTGGAACTCGTAGTCGAAATCCGACACCGCTCGTAGCCCCCGCACGATCACGCCCGCGTTGACCTCGTGCGCGAAGCCGATCAGCAACCCGCTGAACGGGCGGACCTCGATCTCAGTTCCGGTGCGGGCGGCGATGGCGTCGGTCTCGTTGCGCACCAGCTCGACCCGTTCCTCCAAGGGGAACAGCGGCGACTTGCCCACGTTCTCTGCCACGCCCACCACCAAACGGTGCACTACCCTGGCAGCGCGGGCGATGATGTCAACGTGGCCATTGGTGATCGGGTCGAACGTGCCGGGATAGATGCCGACGTGGCAGACGCTACTCGGCATCGTCAGGCTCTGACGGGTGCTCCGGCGGGATTTCGGCCGCGACGCCGACTTCGGGCACATCTGCGCCAGGGGTGTCGATCACCGGGAACACGCTGGTGACGCGCTCGGTGTCGCCCAGGCGGAACAGGGTGACGCCCATGCTGTTGCGCCCGGTGATGCGGACCTGGTCGGACGGCACGCGGATCAGCCGGCCCTCGTCGGTGACCAGCATCACGTCGTCGCCGGGGTGGACCGGGAAGCTTGCTACCACGGCGGTGCCGTTGCGCGGGGCCAGGGTGATGTTGGCGATGCCCTGGCCCCCGCGGCCGGCCACCCGGTAGTCATATGCCGAGCTGCGCTTGCCAAACCCGGCGTTGGTCACCGTGAGCATGACCTCCTCAGTGCTCTCCAGCTCGTCGATGCGCTCAGGCGCCAGGGTCACATCGACAACCGGCTCCTCGGCATCGGGCACCGTCTCCTCGTCGTCGCTGTTGCGGCGTCGGGCGGCGGCGGCGCGCAGGTAGGCCGCCCGCTCGTCCGGACTGGCCTTCACGTGGCGCAGCACGCTGAGGCTGATGACTTCGTCGCCCGGCGCCAAGCGGATGCCGCGCACGCCGGAGCTGTCGCGGCCGGAGAACACCCGCAAGTTGTCAGCGTTGATCTGGAAGCGGATGCAGCGGCCGAGCCGGGTCGCGAGGAACACGTCGTCTCCCTCGCGGCAGGTCGCGACGCCAATCAGATGGTCGCCCTCGTCCAGCTTCATGGCAATCAGCCCGGACACCCGCATGTTGCGGAAGTCCGACAGCTTGTTGCGCCGCACCCCGCCGCTCGCGGTCGCGAACACCAAATGCAGGTTCTCCCAAAGGGTTTCGTCCTGCGGCAGCGGCAGCACGGTGGTGATGGCGTCACCGCCCAGCTCCGGCAGCATGTTGACCAGCGCGCGGCCCTTGGCGGTGGGGCTGGCCTCCGGCAGGCGCCAGACCTTCTCGCGATACGCCTTGCCGCCGTCGCTGAAGAACAGCACCCACTGATGGGTGTGCGCGTTGAACGACCGGGTCACGATGTCGTCGCCGCGGGTGCCGGCGGCGGTGCGCCCGCGCCCGCCGCGGTTCTGCTGCCGGAAAATCTCCAACGCGGTGCGTTTGATGAAGCCGTCGCGCGTAATGGTGACCACCATCTGACCCGGTTCTATCAGGCTCTCGTCGTCCTGGTCCGCCACGGCGTCCACGATGGCGGTCTGCCGTGGCGAGGTGATTTCGGCGCGGATTGCCGCCAGCTCGTCGCGGATCACCTCAAGCCGCCGCGGCCGGCTGTCGAGGATGGCCAGCAAGTCGCCGATCCGGGTTGCCACGTCCTGTAGCTCGGCCTGGATCTTGTCGCGCTCCAGGCCGGTGAGGCGTGCCAGGCGCAACTCCAGGATGCCGCGCGCCTGCGCGTCCGTCAGCCGCACGGTGTCGTCAAGGATTTGATTGCCGCTGTCGTCGATCAGCGCCAGCAGCACGCCGACGTCCCCCGACGGCCAGGCACGGTCCATCAGCGCCGCGCGCGCGGTCGCGCCGTCGGGGGAGGACCGGATGACGCGGATGATCTCGTCGATGTTGGCGACGGCGATGGCGAGGCCCACCAGCAGGTGCGCGCGCTCACGCGCCTTCGCCAGCTCGAACCGGCTGCGGCGGAGCACGACCTCCTCGCGGAAGGCGATGAACACCTCCAGCGCGTCCTTCAGGCCCAGCAGCCGCGGCCGGCCGCCGTCCAGCGCCAGCATGTTGACGCCGAAGCTGGTTTGCAACTGGGTGAAGCGGTACAGGTGGTTCAGCACGACCTCGGCCGTGGCCTCACGCCGCAACTCGATGACGATGCGCATGCCGTCACGGTCGCTCTCGTCGCGGATGTCGGTGATGCCCTCGACCTGTTTCGAGCGCACCAGCTCGGCGATGCGCTCCAGCAGCGTGGTTTTGTTGACCTGGTAGGGAATTTCGTGGACCACGATGGCCTGGCGGTTGGCGCGGAAGTCCTCGATGGTGGCGCGGGCGCGCACCACCAGGCTGCCGCGTCCGCCCTCGAACGCGGAGCGAATGCCGGCGCGGCCCAGGATCAACCCACCGGTCGGGAAATCCGGGCCGGGCACGATCTGCATCAGCTCATCGAGCGTGGTGTCCGGCTCGGCGATCAAGGCAAGGGTGGCGTCGATGATCTCGCCGGGGTTGTGCGGCGGAATGTTGGTCGCCATGCCGACGGCGATGCCCTCGCCGCCGTTGATCAGCAGGTTGGGGAACCCGGCCGGCAGCACGCGCGGCTCGTGCTCGCTCTCGTCGTAGTTCGGATTGAAGTCGACCGTGTCCTTGTCGATGTCAGCCAACAGGTAGGACGCGGCCTTCGCCAGCCGGACCTCGGTGTAGCGCTGCGCCGCCGGAGGGTCGCCGTCGATGCTGCCGAAGTTGCCCTGGCCGTCCACCAATGGCAGCCGCAGGCTGAAGGTCTGCGCCATGCGCACCATGGCGAAGTAGATGGCCTGGTCGCCGTGCGGGTGGTACTTGCCCATCACCTCGCCGACGATGCGGGCGGATTTACGATACGGCTTGTCCGCGGTGTAGCCGGCCTCGTGCATGCCATACAGAATGCGCCGATGCACCGGCTTCAGGCCGTCCCGCGCATCCGGCAGCGCGCGGCTGACGATGACGGACATGGCGTAGTCGAGGAAGGATCGCCGCATCTCCTGCTCGAGCATGACGGGCGGGGAGACGGGCGGCTCGGGCGTATCGCTCAATATGTTGGGTCCAGTGGGGGCTGAGGCTGTCTATAGGCAGGTAAGGAGGCTTAGAACGGGATCTCGTCGTCGAGGTCGCCGCCGCGGTTCGGCTCCCAAGACGGCGAGCCACCGGACGGACGGGCCGGCTGTTTGGCGGGTGCGCTGCTGCGAGGCTCGTAGCCGCCACTGGCACCGCCCTCATCGCCGCGGCCGCCCAGGAAGGTCAGCACGCCGCCGAACCGGGGCACGACGACCTCCGTGGTGTACTTGTCCTGGCCCGACGCCTGGTCCTGCCACTTGCGCGTCTCGATCCGGCCCTCAATGTAAACGCTGGCGCCTTTCTTCAGGTACTTCTCGGCGTTCTCGGCCAGCTTCTCGTCCTTGATGACAACGTTGTGCCACTCGGTCTTTTCTTTGCGCTCGCCGGACGTGCGGTCGTTCCAAGTCTCGCTGGTGGCCAGGGTCATGTTGACCACCTTGCCGCCATTCTGGAAGCTGCGGACCTCGGGGTCCTTGCCTAACCGGCCGACCAAGATCACCTTGTTGACAGTACCTGCCATAGACCCACTCCCAACCCATCCTCGCGTTGCACCATAGCGGCTAAAGCCCCGCCGGACTAGCCGCGGGGTTCCATCACGCTCCTGTCAGTGGCATATGGGGTGAACGATACCAGAACACCAGGGTCCCAGCATGTCCGGCTCCATCCGCGTGCGCGGCGCGCGCGAGCACAACCTTAAGAACATCGACATCGACATTCCGCGGGACAGCCTGACGGTCATCACCGGGCTGTCCGGCTCCGGCAAGTCGTCGCTGGCGTTCGACACTATCTACGCGGAGGGGCAGCGCCGCTACGTCGAGAGCCTGTCGGCCTATGCCCGGCAGTTCCTGGAGCTGATGGGCAAGCCCGACGTGGACAGCATCGAGGGCCTGTCCCCGGCCATTTCCATCGAGCAGAAGACCACCAGCCGCAACCCGCGCAGCACGGTCGGCACCGTGACCGAGATCCACGACTACATGCGCCTGCTGTGGGCGCGGGTCGGCGTGCCCTACTCCCCCGCCACCGGCGAACCCATCGAGGCGCAGACCGTGAGCCAGATGGTGGACCGCGTGGCGGCCATGCCGGAGGGCACCCGGTTGCTGCTGCTGGCGCCGGTGGTGCGGGACCGCAAGGGCGAGTACCGCAAGGAGCTGGCGGAGCTGCAACGCCGCGGGTTCACCCGGGTCAAGGTGGATGGCAAGCTGCACGAGATCAACGAGGTCCCGGCGCTCAACCGCAAGACCAAGCACGAGATCGAGGCGGTGGTGGACCGGGTGGTGGTGAAGCCCGGCCTCGAGACGCGTTTGGCCGACAGCTTCGAGACCGCGCTCGGCTTGTCGGACGGCGTGGTTTATGCCGAGAACGCCGACGACGGCGCGCGGACGGTGTTCAGCTCCCGCTTCGCTTGCCCGGTCAGCGGCTTCACCATCGAGGAGATCGAGCCGCGGCTGTTCAGCTTCAACAGCCCGCACGGCGCATGCCCGGCTTGCGACGGCCTGGGCGTCGAGAGCTTTTTCGACCCCGGGCTGGTCATCCCGGATGAGCGGGTCAGCCTGGCCGAGGGCGCCGTTGCGCCGTGGTCCGGGGCGCAGTCGCCGTACTACGACCAGACGCTGTCGAGCCTCGCCAAGCACTTTAAGGTCAGCACGCGGACGCCGTGGCACGAGCTGCCGGAGCGGGTGCGGAGCGCAGTCCTGGACGGCTCCGGCGAGGATGTGGTCGAGTTCAGCTACAAGGACGGCGTGCGCGCCTACACGGTGAAAAAGCCGTTCGAGGGCGTGTTGCGCAACCTGCAACGCCGCTGGCAGGAAACCGACAGCGCCTGGGTGCGCGAGGAGATGAGCCGCTACCAGGCGGACAAGCCCTGCGCGGTATGCCACGGCGCGCGGCTGAAACCGGAGGCGCTGGCGGTGAAGATCGCCGGGCAGAACCTAGCTGAGGCGGCGGAGCTGCCCATTCGCCGGGCGTTGGACTGGTTCCGCGCGGCGGAGGCGACGCTCACCCCGCAGCGTCAGGAAATCGCCCGGCGCATCCTGCGCGAGATCGTGGAGCGGTTGCAGTTCCTGGTGGACGTGGGACTCGACTACCTGACCTTGGCTCGCGGCAGCACCACGCTGTCCGGCGGCGAGAGCCAGCGCATCCGGCTGGCAAGCCAGATCGGTTCCGGCCTCACCGGCGTGCTGTATGTGCTGGACGAGCCGAGCATCGGCCTGCACCAGCGCGACAACGAGCGGCTGCTGGGCACGCTGCGGCGGCTGAAGGCGCTGGGCAACACCGTGCTGGTGGTGGAGCACGACGAGGACGCCATTCGCGCCGCCGACCACCTGATCGACATGGGGCCGGCGGCCGGGCTGCTGGGCGGGCACGTCATCGCCCAGGGCACGCCGGACGAGGTGGCGGCGCATCCCGAAAGCGTCACCGGCGCGTACCTGTCCGGCCGGCGCAACATCCCGGTGCCGACGCGCCGCGCCATCGACCCGAAGCGGGTGCTGCGCGTGGTCGGCGCGCGCGGCAACAACCTCAAGACCGTGACGGCGGATTTCCCGCTCGGCACCTTCACCTGCGTGACCGGCGTGTCCGGCGGCGGCAAGTCCACCCTGGTGATCGACACGCTGTACAAGGCGGCGAGCCGCCGGCTGATGGGTTCGGGCGAGGCGCCGGCGCCGCATGAGCGGATCGAGGGCCTGGGCGAGCTGGACAAGATCATCGACATCGACCAGTCGCCCATCGGCCGTACGCCGCGCAGCAACCCGGCCACCTACACCGACCTGTTCGCCCCCATCCGCGACTGGTTCGCCGAGCTGCCGGAAAGTCGGGCGCGGGGCTACAAGTCCGGGCGGTTCAGCTTCAATGTCAAGGGCGGACGCTGCGAGGCCTGCCAGGGCGACGGCCTGATTAAGATCGAGATGCACTTCCTGCCGGACGTGTTCGTGACCTGCGACACCTGCAAGGGCGCCCGCTACAACCGCGAGACGCTGGAGATCAAGTTCCGCGGCAAGTCGGTAGCGGACGTGCTGGGCATGACCGTGGACGAGGCCGTGCCGTACTTCAGCGCCGCCACCCGCATCCATGACCGGCTCAGCATCCTGCAGAAGGTGGGCCTCGGCTACATCAACCTCGGGCAGCAGGCCACCACGTTGTCCGGCGGCGAGGCGCAGCGCATCAAGCTCAGCAAGGAGCTGGCCCGCCGCGCCACGGGGCGGACCCTGTATATCCTGGACGAACCCACCACCGGGCTGCATTTCGAGGACGTGCGCAAGCTGCTGGAGGTGCTGCACGCGCTGGTGGACCAGGGCAACACCGTGGTGGTGATCGAGCACAACCTGGAGGTCATCAAGACCGCCGACTGGGTGCTGGACCTGGGTCCCGAAGGCGGCGAGGGCGGCGGCCGGCTGGTGGCGGAGGGCACGCCGGAGGCCATCGCCATGAACCCGGCCAGCCACACCGGCCGCTTCCTGCGCCCGCTGCTGCCGGTGCTGCAAACAGTGGCGATGAAGCGCAAGCGGGCCTAACGACCCCGTGCTGCAGGTCCGGTCCGGCCACATCGTTGCGCTGCGGCTGTTCGATGTGGCTTACGCCATCGACCTGCGCCGGGTTGAGGAGGTGTGGGCACGCTATGCCGGGACCGCCAGCAGCCGCAGCCGGCTATCGGCCACGCCAGCCAAGGCGGTGGCGTTCGGCGTGCCGCCGGTGGCGTTCAACTTCGACCCGATCCCGTTGCAGCTCGGCACCCGGTCTGTCACGGCCGCGGTCACGGTGCGGGTGTACGACTTCGGCGTGGTGGCGCTGTCGCTGCGCATCGCGGCGGTGGACATGAGTTGGGAGGAGTACACCGCCCTGCTGAACGCCACCGACGCGCATGTCGGCGCCGACGGCGACGGCCGGCTGTGGGACGGCCTGCTGGCCCGGGTACGCACCCTGCTGGCCGAGGCGCTGGTGCGGCCCACCGGCTCGGCGATTGAGGAGGACTACCTGATCGGCACCGTGCACGAGTTCAGCGAGAAGCTGACGGCGGCGGCGTTGATTGAGCGGGTGGACCTGGTGCCGCTGCTGTCCGGCGAGCAGCGCGCGTTGTCCGAAGGCGCCCGCCGGGACCTGCTGCGGCAGAGCTTCTCCTACTACACCGACGACCTGGTGGTGCTGACGTGGGACCGGGCGTTCATCTACGAGCCGCGCGGCGACGCGGACGTGGCCGACGTGCTGGAGGTGGCGAATGCGCAGTTGCTGGAAATGCGCTATTACGACGAACTGCTGGATGACGAGCTGCCGCGCATGTATGGCCTGGTGCAGACCACGCGGCGCACGCTCAACGTCCTGCTGCCCCGGCGCTTCGCCGACTTGGCCCGGCGGCTGTACACCCTGGTCGCCGAAGTGACGGAGCTGACGGAGAAGGTGGACAACGCGCTGCAAGTGACCGAGGACGTCTATTTGGCGCGTATCTACGCCTCTGCGCTGGACCTATTGCGCGTGCCAACCGCCAGCGCGGCGGTGAACCGTAAGTTATCGATCATCCGCGACACCTATACGGCATTGTATGATGAGGCGAGCAGCAGCCGGGCCGGGTTGATGGAGTTCCTGATCCTGGTGCTGATCGCGGTCGAGATTATTTTAGCGCTGGTGCGGCACTAGCTATGACGCCGCGGAGGGAACGATCGAGCATGAAGCGGCACCTAACGTTCCATTGCCTGCTGGCCCTGGCCCCGCTGCTGGCGGGCTGCGGAATTGAGTCGCGGCCCGACCTTTTGGCGCGCGTTATGCAGGATTGCGAGGGCGGCAACGTGGATGCGTGCAGCATCTTGCGCGGCATGCCGTCGGCTACTGCGGTCCAACCAGCATCCCGTCCGCCCCGGCGCATGCGGTCCCAGGTGCAGCAGAACCTGGATGCCCTGTTGATGGGTGTCGAGCGGGCGCGCAACACGCCGCGGCTGCCGCCTGGAGCCGTGCCGGAGAACGGGCCGATCTAAAGCTTCGGCGTTGCGCTACGACAATAGCTGCTTGGCCGCGATGCAGATGTCATCTAAAGTATATGGCTTGGCGATGACCACATCGAGCGGCGACGGCGCGTCGGCGTCCTGGTCTGGCCGTCCCGTCATGAAAATCACCGGCAGATTTGGGATGCGCTGCCTGATTTCGGTCGCCAGCGCGCGGCCATTCAACGATCCCGGTAGTTGGATGTCGGTCAGCAGCAGGCGGATGGCGCCGCCGTTTTCCAGCATCGGCAACGCTGCGTCCCCGCTTTCGGCCTCAAGGACGGTATAACCCTCGTCGCCCAGCGCTTCCACGAGCGTCAGGCGAATCAGGAACTCGTCCTCGACAACAAGAATGCGGGGCCGCGTTTCTGTATCGCCTGACATTCCATGTAAGTCGGCTTGGGTTCCCATCCGGCAAGCCGCATCCGATCCTATAAACGAAATGTGATTGCCGCTCCGCGCATCGTTAAGGGCGCGATAGGTGTGGGACGCGGGGCATTTGACCGTGCTAGTTAGCGCGGCGCGTCAATACCGGGTTTTAGATCGGGATATCCCTCAATGCGGTTCGTGTTGGCCCTCCTGTCGCTTGTGCTCGCGGCGTCGCCCGCTGAGGCTGCCGGCGCCGCGCCCGGCGGCGTCGTCCCCGCAGGCATCGCCCCCGCCGGCATCGCAATCGTCATAAACTCCGGCGACGCGACGCTCACGATGCTCGACATGGCCAACGGCGCCGAGCTTCGCCGCGTGCCCGTGCTGCGGGAGCCGCATCACCTGGCGCTGAGCCCGGACGGACGGGACCTGCTGGTGGGGGACGCGGGCGGCAACGAGATGCTGTTCCTCGACCCGCGCACCGGCGACATCCGGCGCAGGGTGCCGATGGCGGACCCGTATCACCTGGGCTTCAGCCCGGACTCCAAGCGGCTGGTGGTCACTGGCCTGGCCCGCAACCAGGTGGACGTTTACGAAACCGCCGGCATGACGCTGGTGAAGCGCTTCCCAGCCCGCAAAATGCCGAGCCACCTGGCGTTCTCGCCCGACAGCAGCATGGTTTATGTCACTCTGCAGGGCACCAACCAGTTGGCGGCGTTCGACATGCGGCAACTGGCGCCGGTGTGGGTCAGCGAGGTCGGCCCAACGCCGGCCGGGGTGATCTGGCATGACGGCAAGCTGCTGGTGGCCAACATGGGCAGCGACCACGTCGCCGTGGTGGACCCGGTTGACGGCCATGTGGAGCGCCGGGTGCAGACCGGCCGCGGCGCCCACGTGTTGTTCCCCTCGCCGGATGGCCGGACAATCTGGGTCAACAACCGGGTGGACGGCACCACCGTCGCGCTGGACGCTGGGTCCCTCGCGCCGCTCCGCACCTACCGCGTGCCCGGCGGTCCCGACTGCATCGACTTCGCGCCGGACGGCAAGCTGTGGATCACCCAGCGCTTCATCCAGAAGGTCGGCGTGCTTGACCCGGCGACCGGGGCGCTCACGTCCTACCCAGTGGGGCGTTCCCCGCACGGCCTTTTCCTTACGGCGAACGTGCGCTGATGCCGGACCCGTTCAGCCTGGTGGCCGGGTGGCTGCAGGAGCACGCGCTATTGCCGGCGCTGTATGCGGCCGGGTTGATGCAGTGGGAGGAAGTCTCGTTCGGCTGGGCGCTGCTCGCCTGCTACGGGCTGGCGCAGGTGGCCGTGACGTTCGCGGTGTGCCTGCCGTTGGAGCGCTGGCGCCCGGTGGAGCAGTGGCCGGACCAGAAGGCGGTCTGGGTCGATATGCTTTACACCGTGATCTCCCGGGTCGGCGTGCTGCCGCTGGTGACGTTCGTGCTGTTCTACCAAATGCAAGTGGGCCTGAACGGCTGGCTTTCGGATCATGGCTACGTCGCGCCCACCTTGGAGCGGCTGATCCCGCCCTTGCTCGGGCACCACGTGCTGACGTTCTTCTGCTACGCCATAATCCTGGATTTCACCGAGTATTGGCGGCACCGACTGTCGCACCGGTTCGGCTGGTGGTGGGCGCTGCACTCGCTGCACCACGCGCAGCGGCAGATGACGTTCTGGTCGGATGACCGCAACCATGTGCTGGACGACCTGATCGGCTTCGTGTGGTTCATGGCAATTGGCCTGTTGATCGGCATTCCGCCGCTGCAGTTCCCCTTGCTCGTGCTGCTGCTGCGCCTGTTGGAATCACTGTCGCACGCCAACGCGCGGCTGTCGTTCGGCTGGCTGGGCGAGCGGCTGTTGATCTCGCCGCGGTTCCATCGGTCGCATCACGGCGTGCTGGCGGCCGGGCAGCAAAGCGCTAACTACGGCGCGATTTTGCCGTGGTGGGACATGCTGTTCGGCACCGCGGATTTCGACCGTGCCTACGTGCGGACCGGCGACCCTTCGGCCGACGAGAAGCTGGCGACCGGCAGTTACTTCGAGCAGCAATGGGCCGGGCTGCGCCGCATGGCCCGGATGGCGGGATGGGTGCGCTCCCCACCCGCGCCGGCCGGGAAGGGCAGGTAGCCTTAGCCCGCCGCCTTGATGGCCGTCCGGATCACGTCTTCCGCCGCCGCCTTGTCCGCCCAGCCCGTCACCTTGACCCACTTGCCCGGCTCCAGGTCCTTGTAGCGGGTGAAAAAGTGTTCGATGCCTGCTCGCAGGATTTCCGGCAGGTCCTCGACGCGGTGCACGTCCTTGTACAGCGTGTGAATTTTGTCGTGCGGGACGCAGATAATCTTTTCGTCCTGGCCGCTTTCGTCCTCCATGCGCAACATGCCGATGGGGCGGCACCGGATGACGGCGCCGGGCACGATGGGGGCTGGCGCCAACACGAGGGCGTCAGCCGGGTCGCCGTCATCGGCCAGGGTGCCAGGGATGAAGCCGTATGCCGCGGGGTAGGCCATCGGCGTGAACAGGAAGCGGTCCACGAACACGGCACCGCTCTCCTTGTCCACTTCGTACTTGACCTGGCTGCCCTGCGGGATCTCGATCACGACGTTGATGTCGGACGGCGCGTCGCGGCCGGTTGGTATCTTGGAAACGTCCATGGCTATTCCTTTGAACCTTGCTGCGCCGGACCATAACCACCGCCGCCGGACTTGCCAACGCGCGTCCGAAACGGGCATTGAGAGGCCGCGCGCGCCTGTAGCTCAGTTGGTTAGAGCGGGCCGCTCATAACGGCTTGGTCGCAGGTTCGAGTCCTGCCGGGCGCACGCGACAGATCCCAGGGAGCCTCCATGGCCAGCTACCAATATGTTTACGTGATGAAGGACGTCACCAAGGCGTTCCCCGGCGGGCGCGAGGTGTTCAAGGGCATCACGCTGTCGTTCCTGCCCGGCGTTAAGATCGGCATCCTCGGGGTGAACGGCGCCGGCAAGTCCACCCTGCTCAAGATTATGGCGGGCATCGAACGTGAGTACGGCGGCGAGGCCTGGGCCGCCGACGGCGTGCGGATCGGCTACCTGGAACAGGAGCCGAAGCTCGATGAGGCCAAGACCGTCGCCGAGAACGTCGAGCTGGCGTTCGGCCCGCTGATGGCGGCGCTGGCCCGGTTCAACGCCATCAGCGAGCAATTCGCCGAGCCGATGGACGACGAGCAAATGAACGCGCTGCTGGCCGAACAGTCCGAGCTGCAGGAGAAGATCGACGCCGAGGACGGCTGGGACCTGGACCGGCGCATCGAGATCGCGCTCGACGCGCTGCGCTGCCCGCCGCCGGACGCCAAGGTGGAGAAGCTGTCAGGCGGCGAGCGGCGCCGTGTGGCGCTGTGCCGGCTGTTGCTGGAAAAGCCGGACCTGCTGCTGCTGGACGAGCCGACCAACCACCTGGACGCCGAGAGCGTGGCCTGGCTGGAGCGCACGCTGCGGGATTTTGCGGGAACGGTCATGATTATTACCCACGACCGCTACTTCCTGGACAACGTGACCAACTGGATCTTGGAAATCGAGCGTGGGCGGGGCTACCCGTTCGAAGGCAACTACTCCAGTTGGCTGGCGCAGAAGCGGAAGCGCCTGCAACAGGAGGAAAAGGAGGAAAGCTCCCGGCAACGCGCCCTGGCGGCAGAGGAGGAGTGGATACAGTCGAGCCCGCGCGCCCGGCAGACCAAGAGCCGCGCCCGCATCGCCAAGTACGAGGAGATGCAGGCGAAGTCACAGGAAATGCAGACCGGCGTAGCCGAGATCGTCATTCCGCCGGGGCCGCGGCTGGGCGGCCTGGTGATCGAGGCGGACGCGGTGCGCAAGGCTTACGGCAACCGGCTGCTGTTCGACGGGCTGGACTTCAAGCTGCCGCCCGGCGGCATCGTTGGCGTGATTGGACCGAACGGCGCCGGCAAGACCACGCTGTTCCGCATGATAACCGGCCAGGAAACGCCCGACGCCGGCACGCTGAAAGTCGGCGAGACGGTGAAGCTCGGCTACGTGGACCAGAGCCGCGATAGCCTCGACAGCACGAAGTCCGTCTGGGAGGAAATCAGCGGCGGGACCGACGTGATCTACCTCGGCAAGCGGGCGGTGCCGTCGCGCGCCTACGTGGGCGCGTTCAACTTCAAAGGCTCCGACCAGCAAAAGAAGGTCGGCATCCTGTCAGGTGGTGAGCGCAACCGGGTGCACCTGGCGAAAATGCTGAAATCCGAAAGCAACGTCATCCTGCTGGACGAACCGACCAACGACCTAGACGTGGACACCTTGCGGGCGCTGGAGGAAGCGCTGGAGGAGTTTGCCGGCTGCGCGGTCATCATCAGCCATGATCGTTGGTTCCTGGACCGGCTGGCGACGCATATCCTGGCGTTCGAGGGCGACAGCCGGGTCGAATGGTTTGAGGGCAATTTCCAGGCCTACGAAGCGGACAAGCGACGACGCCTGGGCACCGACGCCACCGAGCCGCACCGCATCAAGTACCGGCCCCTGGCGCGGTAAGCCAGTGCCGTCCTCCCCCGTGCGCGGGGGAGGGCCGAGGCCGTGAACCCGGCCTGGCATATTCGCACTGGACGCCTGCTGCTGACGCCGGTCGGCTGGGCGGACCTGCCGGAGTTGCGCGCGCTCAAGGGTGACCCCAGGGTGTATGGCCAGATGCTGGGCGGCGTCCGCAGCCCGGCCGAAGTTGCGGTGGACCTGGTGCAGGAAGCCGCCTACTGGGCGACGCGCGGCGTGGGCATGTGGATGGTGCGGACGACGGACGGCGCGGCAATTGGCCTTACCGGACTGCACGACCGTTCCGACGGGCGCAGCCCAGCGCTGCGTTTCGCAATCCGGCCGGAACTGCGAGGGCAGGGCCTGGCGCGTGAGGCGGCCGGCGCGGCGCTGCGATTTGCACACGACCGTGCCGGCCTGGAGCGGGTCGTTGCGGTGGCCCGCGAGGCGAACCTTTCATCCCGCACGGTTCTGGGCGCCATCGGCATGCGCCAGGTGGACAGCTTCGACCGGAATGGCGACCGCGTGCTGGTGTATGAGAGCCGGGTTAGCCCGAAACCTGCTGACGCATGGCGCCGATAAGCGCGTCCACGTTGCTGCCGTTTCGACCTAAAAATGAGGCGTAATCGTTACGCTGCGTCAGCCGTAGGCTGGTGCCCTCAGCTTTCACATCCACGATTTTGGGCCGGCCACCAACGTTGCTGACAATCCACTGCACGTTGTTGGGCTGCTGGTTCGGGCGGCGAATGACGGTGCCGACCGCGGCGCCTTCCTCGGACTGCGTGGTTTGCGTGGGCGTGAACGTGACCCCTTGGAACTCACCGAGCCTGCCGAACACGTTGTTGAGCAGTACGGCGCGGAACAGGCGGGTGTACTCCTGCTGTTGCTGCGGTGTCGCGGTGCGCCAGAAGCGGCCGAGGGTGAATCGGGCGATGCCCTCCACGTCCACCGCATTCTCGACCAACGGACCCAGGCGCTGTTTTTTAGTTTCGTAGGACCCCGGCCCGTTCACGATTTCGGTGAGCGAATTGCCAAGTTGGACCACGAACGCGGTCGGATCGCTGCCCTGCGCCCAAACCCGTGGCCCGGCAACGAGGGTGGCTGCGCTCAGGAGCAGCAGCATACGGCGTGTCAGCATTGAAGAAGCCTTTGGTCAGCGATTGAGGAACCAAGCCGGGACGGTGGCGCGGTCATCGTTGCGCGTCACTTCGATCGCCGACCGTCGATTCTGACGGTATAGGCTGCGGAAAGTTGCGTATGGGTCGAGTGCGCTTTTTTTGATGTTGTCCACAGGGTCCAGCAGCCGTTCCCGCGCGTCCACCGCGCCGACAGCGGTGCGGGAGATGCGCAAGGCGGTGATGCCGCCAAAGCTCGCATAGGTGAACGGGTCCAACACGATGTTGCCGGCGAACCCAGTGGCATCACGCGGGTTGCTCGGGCCAAGGACAGGCAGGAACAGGAATGGACCCTCGCCGACGCCCCACAATGCCATCGTCACGCCAAAATCGGTGTCATGCTCGGGATAGCCAAGGCTTGTCGCCACGTCGAACAGGCCGCCCACGCCGGCGGTGCTGTTGATGAGGAAGCGCATGACGGTGTCGCCTGCCCGGCGCGGCCGGGTTTGCAGCACGTCATTGGCGAAGATGATGGGCGAAGACAGGTTCGCGAGCACGTTGTGGACTGGCCGCCGCACCGCGTCCGGCACAGCAGACCGGTATCCACGCGCAACCGGCGCCAGGAAGTAGGTGTCAAGCGTGTCGTTCACCTTATAGAACACGCGGTTGGTCGGCTCGGCCGGGTCATTGTTCTCCTGGTACTCGGCCAGGGCATCAGGGTCGCTCGCGGGCGGGCGGGCGGCGCAGGCGGACACGAGCAGCAGGGCGATGACCACGAATAGCCGGGCTGACGGGGGATGACCAAGCGAAGACGGCATTGTGGACCCTTTGTTCGAACGACGGCAAACCGCCCCTGAAACGACACTCTATCAGAGACTGCATTAAGACAACGTGTGCAGGGTGTGATTTTGCGGCGCGCACCCTGTATATCAATGGCAAGCTCGCCGACCTGGCTCGATCATAACCCGGATGCCACACGATGAACCAGATTTTCGCCCCAGCACCGCAGTCGGACGCCACGCTTGAGCGTTGGCTGACCGGGCCGCGTTTTCCGGCCCTGCCAGCCCGTCCAGCCGCCATGCTACCCCCGGCCCTGTCATTCGAGTTCTTTCCGCCCAAGAACGACGCGTTGGAGGCGCAGCTCTGGACCTGCATCCGCCGGCTGGAGCCGATGCAGCCCCGGTTCGTGTCCGTGACCTACGGCGCAGGCGGCACCACCCAGGCCCGCACCCACGCGACGGTGGCGCGGATCGCGCAGGAAACGCAGCTTACCGCCGCCGCGCACCTGACTTGTGTCGGCGCGTCCCGCGGCGAGGTGGATGACGTGGCCCGGCAGTACTGGGACGCGGGCGTGCGGCATATAGTGGCCCTGCGCGGCGACGCACCGCCGGGCGAGGAGTATGCGCCGCACGCGGATGGCTATGCCTACGCCGCGGACCTGGTGGCCGGGTTGAAGCGGGTGGCGGATTTTGAGATTTCAGTGGCCGCTTATCCGGAGACGCACCCGTCCGCGCAAAGCGCGCAGCACGACCTCGACAACCTGAAGCGCAAGCTGGATGCCGGCGCCACCCGAGCCATCACGCAGTACTTCTTTGATGGCACGGTGTTCCTGAACTTCCTGGACCGGGCGCTCGCGGCCGGCATCACCGCGCCGGTCGTGCCCGGCATCATGCCGGTTTCCAACTACGCCCAGGCGGCGAAGTTCAGCGCCATGTGCGGCGCGACCGTGCCGGAGTGGCTTGGCGCGATGTTCGAGGGCACCGAGCAGGACCCGGAGACTCGGCGCATGATCGCCGCCATCGTCGCCGCCGAGCAGGTCCGGCTTTTGCAGGCGAATGGCGTGGACGAGTTCCACTTCTACACGCTGAACCGTCCGGACCTCACCTACGCCATCGCGCATCTGCTGGGCGTGCGGGCCACCACCGGTGCAGCCGCCGGTACACCGGCCGCAGCAGGAAGGGGCTGAGGAACAGCGGGAACTGGCATAGGCCAAAGAACAGCGCGATGCGCGGATCGGCGGCAGCCGGCAGCACGGCGAGGTACAGCGCCATGTTGCGGTTGTCGCTCATCAGCCCGGCCGTGGCGGCGGCATAGGTGTCCATGCGCCTGAACGCTGCCGCCGTCAACAAATTAAGGCCGTAACCCACCGCGAACGCCGCCAGCACCGCCTGCGCCACCCAGGCCGGATCGGCGGCGACGCGTGCGGATAGGCCGTCCATCACCGCGAACCCGTAAAACACCAAGAACCACACCAGCAGCCCGTCCGTCGCGTCAGCCCAGCGGGCCAGCCGAACCGGGCCGACTACCCGGCGCAAAATCAGCGACAGCCCCATTGGCACGCCGACAATGAGGCACAGCCGGCCCATAAACGCGGTGACCGAAATCGACAGGTCCACGCCCATCAGCAGCAACGCTATCGGCGGCGCGGTCAGCGGTATCAGGAACGTGGTAGCCAACGTGACCACCAGGGACAACTCGGGGTCAAGCCCGACCATGCGCGCGAACGCCGGGCTGCTGGTGGCGGCGCAGCCAGTGGCAAAGATCACGACGCCGTTGGCAATGCCGGGGTCGAGGTCCAACGGCAGGATGGCGGCCCACGCCAGCACCGGGCACGCCAGAAGCTGGAACGCGACCAGTGCCGCCACCCGGTCCGGCCGCCGCAGATGCGCGATGGCGCCGGCAATGTCCACCCGCAGCAGCACCAGGGTCATCATTAACAGGACGTTCGGCGCGATGAAGTCCCGGAACGCGGACGCGAGCCCGGGCGACAGCACGCCGCCGAAGATGCCGGCCGCCAGCAACAGCGACCCATGCCGGGCCGACAGGGCGAGCAAAGGGGTCAAGCCGCCAACCCGGACGCTGCCCACGCGGCTATTGAGTCGTCTTGGCCGCGTTCGCCGCCTGTTCTATATCCCATGCGTGACCCAGCCCCTTCCCGACGCACCATGACCGACTACCTCGCCCGCTTGAACCCCGAACAGCGCGCGGCTGTCGAGGCGGTGGACGGCCCGGTGCTGGTGCTCGCCGGCGCTGGGACTGGCAAAACCCGCGTGCTGACCACCCGGTTCGCGCACATCCTGCTGACCGGACGGGCGGCGCCGGGCCAGGTGCTGGCGGTGACGTTCACCAACAAGGCCGCGAAGGAGATGCGGGAGCGGGTCGGCCACATCCTCGGCCGGCCGGCCGAGGGCCTGTGGCTCGGCACCTTCCATGCGCTGTGCGCCCGCATGTTGCGGCGTCATGCGGAGTTGGTGGGCCTCACGTCCGGGTTCACGATCCTCGACACGGACGACCAGCTCCGCCTGTTGAAGCAGGTGATGGAGGCCGCTCACATCGACCCGAAGCGCTGGGCGCCGCCTGCCTTGATGGGGATGATCCAGCGCTGGAAGGACCGCGGCCTCACGCCGGACCGGGTGACCGCGGTGGAGGAGGGCGACTTCGCCGGCGGCCAGTCGCGCACGCTGTATGCGGCGTATCAGGCCCGGTTGAAACAGCTCAACACCGCCGATTTTGGGGATCTGCTGCTGCACATGACCGAGGTGCTGCGCAACCAGCCCGACGTGCTGGCGCAATATCACCGCATGTTCCGCTACGTGCTGGTGGACGAGTACCAGGACACCAACCTGGTGCAGTACCTCTGGCTGCGCTTGCTGGCGCAGTCGCACAAGAACATCTGCTGCGTGGGCGACGACGACCAATCGATCTACTCGTGGCGTGGCGCGGAGGTCGAGAACATCCTTCGTTTTGAGAAGGATTTTCCCGGCGCGCAGATCGTGCGGCTGGAGCGCAACTACCGCTCCACCGTGCCGATCTTGGGCGCAGCCGCCGGGCTGATCGCCAACAACGAGGGGCGGCTCGGCAAGACGCTCCGCTCCGGCCGCAACGACGCGCATGGCGACAAGGTGAGCGTCATCAGTCTGTGGGACTCGGACGAGGAGGCGCGCATGGTCGGTGACCGGGCTGAGACCCTGCGGCGCGATGGCCACCGGCTATCGGAGATGGCGATCCTGGTGCGCACCAGCGCGCAGACCCGGGCGTTCGAGGAGCGCATGATTACCCTGGGCCTGCCGTACCGCGTGGTGGGCGGCTTGCGCTTTTATGAGCGGGCCGAAATCCGCGACGCCATCGCCTACCTCCGCGTGCTGCACCAGCCAGCGGACGACCTGGCGTTCGAGCGCATCGTGAACCTGCCGCGCCGCGGCGTGGGCGACGTGGCGCTGCGGTCCATGCACATCGCGGCGCGCGAACAGGGCGTGCCGCTCGCCCTGGCCTGCGAGCGAATGCTGGCGTCCGGCGTGCTTAAGGGCCGGATGCGGGCGGCGCTGGCGGAAATGTTTCAGGCGTTCGCCCGCTGGCGGGAGGCGCTGCCGCGCGACGGCCATGTGCTGGTGGCCGCGACGGTGCTGGACGAGAGCGGCTACACCGAGATGTGGAAGCAGGACAAATCGCCGGACGCGCCGGGGCGCCTGGAGAACCTGAAGGAGCTGGTGCGCGCGTTGGCGGATTTTGAGGATCTGGCCGGGTTTCTGGACCACGTCTCGCTGGTGATGGAGAACGAGCAGAACGCCGAGGGCGACCGGCTGTCCATGATGACGCTGCACGGCGCGAAGGGGCTGGAGTTCGACACGGTGTTCCTGCCCGGCTGGGAGGAGGGCCTGTTCCCCAGCCAACGCACCCTGGACGAGGGCGGCCAGAAGGGCCTGGAGGAGGAACGGCGGCTCGCCTATGTCGGGCTGACCCGCGCACGCAAGCTCGCCGTGGTCAGCTACGCCGCGAACCGGCGCATCTACGCGACGTGGCAGAGCAGCATCCCGAGCCGCTTCGTGGACGAGCTGCCGGAGGCGCACGTGGAGCGCGCCGGGTCCGCCGCCATGCAGCGTGAGGCGCGGCTGCTGTCCGCCCCCAGCGTGTTCAACGGCGGCCCGCTCATGGCCCGGCGCGCGCAGCAGGTCGAGTCTTGGGAACTGCCGGCCCGGCCACCCCGCGCGGACCGGATCGAGGTCGGCAGCCGGGTGTTCCACTCCAAGTTCGGCTACGGCGACGTACTAGCGGTGGACGACGACCGGCTGGACATCGCGTTTGAAAAGGCCGGGCAGAAGCGGTTGCTGGACCGGTTCGTGGAGAAGGCGTGAGGCGTCGGGCTGGGCCGCTGGAGACCGTATGGGTCGAGGTTCCGGACGCGGCGGTGGAAGCCTACGAGGCCGCGCTGTCCACCGCCTGCGCGACGGTCGGCTTCTTTTTCGCTGACGAGGCGCGCGGCATCTGGCGCGTCGAGGGCGTGCGGGACCAGGCCGATGACGATAGCGGCCTTCTGGACGCGCTAGCGCTCGCGGCGATAGTCACCGGTGCGCCGGTGCCGCTGATGCGCGGGCCGACCGAGGCGGAGGGTTGGGTCGCCCGTACTCTGGAAACATTCCCGCAACTGCTGGTGGGCCAGCGCTTCGCGGTGCGTGGCACGCATGAGGACGCGCCGCCTGTGCCGGGCCGGGTCACTTTGACCCTGGACGCCGGGTTGGCGTTCGGCTCGGGCGAGCACGGGTCCACCCGCGGCTGCTTAGTGGCGCTGGAGCGCGTGGCCCGGCGGCGTCCGCGGCGAGTGCTGGACCTGGGAACCGGGTCCGGCATCCTGGCGATGGCCGCCGCGAAGCTGCTGCGCCGCCCGGTGCTCGCGACGGATATCGAGCCCTGGTCGGTGCGCGTGGCCGGGCAGAACGCCACGGCGAACGGCGTGGGCCGGCTGGTGCGGCCGGTGTTGGCGGATGGTTGGCGCAGCCGTGCGGTGCGCCATGCCGCGCCATATGACTTGGTGCTGGCCAACATCCTTGCCCGTCCGCTGTGCCGCATGGCGCGAGACTTGGCGACGCACTTGGCACCAGGAGGGCAAGCAATCTTATCGGGGTTGCTGAACAGTCAGGCCCGCACGGTGCTGGCGGCGCACCGTCGCCAAGGGCTGCGGCTGGAGTTCACCGTCCAGGACGGCTTATGGACAACGCTGGTATTGAGCAAGGCACGGCCTCCCTCCCCAGCGCGGGGAGGGAGAGCATGACGTTAGGCGAGGCTACGGCGCGCCTCAGCGAACTTGGGATCGAACACACGCCCAACCTCGGAACGGCTCAGGCCAATGTCTGACAGCTCCCGGTCCGACAGCGTGGCAAGCTCGTTCAGCACAGCCCGGCGTTGCGAGACAGTCCGCAACGATGCAATCGCGTTGGAAATGGTCCGAAATGCCTTCTGCAACACTGATGGCTGGGCGTCGGCGACAGTGCCGTCAGTTCCCTCCACCACCGCGCTGCGGTAAGTCAGGCTATCGGACATCAGGAGCGCGATCTGCTCCTTGTTAAGCGGGGCGTTCATAGTACTAAGGTCCTCAACTTCATCAACCAACGATCCGAGGCAACGCCACTGACGCTGTCCCCCGCTGGCCGTGCAACGAATATGAGGCTATTGTGCTGCATTGCAGCACGTTATCCCCAGCCCGCTGTTATGCGCCTCACGCATGTCTATCGTCACAGTTATGTGAATTATGAAGGAAACATGACCAGCAACCTCGGCGAACGCTTGGCAGCGGTGCGGCGCGCGATGGCGCAACAGGCGCTCGACGGCTTCGTGCTGCCGCGTGCGGACGAGCATCTTGGCGAGTACGTGCCGCCCAGCGCGGAGCGGCTTGCCTGGCTGACCGGGTTTACCGGCTCTGCCGGCGTGGCCGTCATCTTGCCGGATCGCGCGGCGGTGTTCACCGATGGACGTTACACGCTCCAGCTCGAGCAACAGGCTGACCCGGCGTTCCAGCGGCAACATGTCACCAACGACTCACCGGCCGCGTGGCTGGCAACGCACGCCGCCCCCGGCGCGCGCATCGGCTACGACCCCTGGCTCATCAGCGAAGATGGGCTAGCCCGATACCGGGAGGCTGGCTTGTTGATGGCGCCGGCTGAGCCCAACCCAGTGGATGCGGTTTGGCTGGACCGTCCAGCCCCGCCCTGTGCGCCAGCCGTGCCGCACCCGTTGGCGTTCGCCGGATTGGCCTCCGCCGAGAAGCGCGCCGCGGTTGCCAGCCGGCTGCGTGACGCCAAGCAGGATGTGGCGGTCGTATCGGACCCGGCGTCGATTGCCTGGCTGCTGAACCTGCGCGGCGGCGACGTGGAGTTCACTCCGTTCGCGCTCGGCTTCCTGCTGCTGCACGCCGACGGCGTTGCGGCGCTGTTCATGGACCCGGCCAAGCTCGGCCCGGATATGGCGGCCTGGCTCGGCAATGAGGTGACGGCGGCCGAGCGCGACGCGCTGCAACCGGCGCTGGTTGCCCTGCGAGGACGCCGCGTGCGCGTGGACCACATGGGATCGCCAGCGTGGTTCGCGCAGACCTTGCGGGCCGCGGGAGCCGAGGTGGTGGACGGCGCGGACCCTTGCCTGTTGCCCAAGGCGTGCAAGAACGGCGTGGAACAGGCCGGCGCGCGTGCGGCGCATCATCGGGATGCGGTGGCGTTGTGCCGGTTCCTGCACTGGTTCGACGAGGCCGGCCGCGGCGAGACGGAGCTGAGCGCGGCCGCCCGCCTGTTGTCGTTCCGCCAAGCTGCGCCTGAGTTCCGCGGCGAGAGCTTCCCCGCCATCTCCGGCGCCGGCGAGCACGGCGCCATCATCCACTACCGCGCCACCCCGGCCAGCGACCGGGTGGTCGGCGCCAACGAGGCCTATCTGATCGACAGCGGCGCACAGTATCCGGACGGCACCACCGACGTGACCCGGACGCTGTGGACCGGTCCCGGCGAGCCGCCCGCCGAGCTGCGGGACCGCTTCACCCGGGTGCTGCAGGGCCACATCGCCATTGCCAACGCCGTGTTCCCGGACGGCGTGTCCGGCCCGCACCTGGACGCCTTCGCCCGGCGCGCGCTGTGGGATGCCGGGCTGGACTATGACCACGGCACCGGCCACGGCGTCGGCAGCTACTTGTCAGTGCACGAGGGTCCCGCGAGCCTGTCCCGTGCCGGACGCATGGTGCCGCTGGCGCCGGGCATGATCCTGTCGGACGAGCCTGGATTCTATCAGCCCGGCGCGTACGGCATCCGCCTTGAGAACCTGCTGCTGGTCCGTCCGTCCGGGCTTGCGTCGGCCCGGCCGTTCCTGGCGTTCGAGACGCTGACCCTGGCCCCGTTCGACCGCCGGCTGATCGACCCGGCGATGCTGGACGCTGGCGAACAGGCCTGGCTGGACGCCTATCATGCGCGCGTGCTGGCGGAGGTTGGGCCGAAGCTGGATGCGGACGCGCGGGCATGGCTGGAGGAAATTTGCAGGCCGTTGACGCTATGACGGGTGAAGCGTGAGTACGGCCGGTCGTGCAACGGCTAAGCTGGTTGCTCCGTCAAGATTTGCTTTGTGACCGACTGGACTCAAATCCGAGAGCCGTATCATTTTGAACGAAGTAGCACCTTTTATTTTCTAAAAACAACATCCATTGCACTTCATTTGGCCAGTCAAGTTCCTCGGAGTTCATTGAACGTTTTACATGTATGCGTCCGCCTAAATCGAACAGTAAGTTTAGTGTGCCATCAGTGACGCAGCACTCAGATCTTACAAGACGCTGTCCATCTAGTTGCTGTAGAACTGTTCCAACGTGAGTTCGATCATCGTATTTAGTGGCGATGGCATCCTTTACGTAAATGGCCCATGAGCCATCATCAACAAATAAGTGCCACTTTCCTGTAGGTATGACTTGCCTACGCTCTAAAGTTTGCTTGACCACCGAAAAAATGCTTTTCGAAGTGTAGATCGGTTCTCTAACACGTAAATAAGGTTTGCCGAAATTCATCCTCAACACACGACCAAAGCCTATTTCTAGTCCCCATACGTATTCCCCTTCAATTGTGTTTAGTATCTGCTTCAGCGTTCTGGAGCGTCCGGCTGGTCTGTCCATGATATAGCCATTCTCTCCGCGAGTGGGGTTCGTCGTGGTGGCCTAACCGGGCTGGGAAAACAAACTTCACTGGAAAATCCGCACTTCACACGACTACTTCTGAGTAATTCTCAATCGAGATTTGCGCCTCATGCATCCCCTCATCCCGCTTTGGTGACGTTTAACGAAGGAGAGTTGGGTGGGCTGTACGGAAGTCGCGG
>CAXTCN010000015.1:0-68234 GCA_964242575.1 uncultured Acetobacteraceae bacterium
GCTCAATCCTGGATACGCTCAAACAGTCAAAACCTCTGTGCAGAGGTACTAGGTCCCCGGTGGCCTGGTCGTTGGCGGCGATGACGGCGACGGCGTGGATTTGGCCGTTGGCGGGCGACCGGGCGGACGCCGCCAGGGCGGGCAGCAGTTGCGCCACCGCCAGCTCCAGCCCGCGCACCAGCTCCACCGGGTTCGCGCCATCGGCCAGGCACGCCAGGCCCTGCTGCACCAGCGCGTCGGCCAGCACGGTGGCGGTGGTGGTGCCGTCGCCCGCGACCTCGTTGGTCTGCATGGACACTTCCCGCACCACCTGCGCGCCCATGTTCTCGAACGGGTCCTCCAGCTCGATCTCGCGGGCAATGCTCACGCCGTCGCGGGACACCAGCGGCGTGCCGACCGGGCGGTCCATGATGGCGTTCATGCCCTTGGGGCCGAGCGTGCCGCGCACCGCCCGCGCGAGCTTGCCCACGCCGCGGCCCAGCGCCTTCCGCGCGTCGTCGTCGTGCAGCATGATCTTTACCATGGCGTGCCGGTCCCTCCCGATTGTTTTGCAGGATTATTGCAGGCGTGCAGTGTCCGGCGCGGCCTACGGCGGCGGGTGCGCCCTGTGCCGCGACGGCCCCATGCGCGCGAAGTCCAGCAGCGTCGGTTCGGCGTTGGGCGACGGCGGGTCCGCGCCGAACTGCGCCGCCAGCAGGCCGCTGCACAGCGCGCCGTTGAACTCCGCATTGGCGCCGATCCGCCGCAGCGTCCGCAGGTAGCCGGGCAGGTCCGCAGCATGGAGCGCCTGGCCATCCGCGTCCACGAACGCCAGCGCGTCCGCGTGCGCTGCGCCAACGGTGGCGCGCCGCTCCGTGTAACGCCCGCGCAGCCGCTGGCCCGGCGCGTCCAGGGGCAACCGCCCAAGGCCCTGCACTGTCAGCCCGGCCAGCGCGTCCGCCGGGTGCCCGGCCGCCAGCAGGTGACCAAGCAACGCCTCCTGCCGGCGCTGGAACGCCTTGACCTGGAACGTCCGCCGCAGGTGTTCCAGGTCGCCCGCCGCCGCGTCGCCGAACGTGTCCTGGAACGACAGGCCGTGCGCGACGCCGTGGTTGATCTGGTCGGCATACATATGCTCGCCCAGCCGCGGCGTGACGCTCGTGACCCACGGCAACGCGCCTACCTCGCGGCGCATGTCGTCGGCCATCATGAAGGCGAAGTTGGCGGCGCACCAGTATGTCGGCAGCCGGAACTCCACCGCGACAGCGCCGTCTGGACCGATGGCGACGCTGGTGACGAAGCCCAGCTCCGTCACCAGCTCGTCCAGTTCCGGGTCGGTGACGTGGTCGAGCCGCGCCAGGACCTCCGCTTCCCGGCTGGCCCGGGTCATTCCGCCGCCACCAGTTCCGGGGTGCGCAGCTTGCGGGCCTGGGCGGGCACGTCGATGCCGTACAGCTTGGCCGCGTTCAGGCCGAGGATTTTCTTCTTGGCCTTCAAGGTCAGGTTCACGCCCTTGTCCCGCTGGATTTGCTCCGGCAGCTCGTAGGCCATGAACTTTTCCACCAGCCACCGCGGCGTCCAGATGGCGTAGTCGCTGCCATACAGCAGCCGGTCCTCGCCAAGCCAGAACAGCAGCTCGGACATCAGGTTGGCGAAGTAGTCCGGCCGCGAGTGGATGAACGGCAACGCCACCGCCAGGCCGCCATAGACGTTCTTCTCCTGCACCGCGATCCAGCAGAAATCATCCAGCCGCGGCAGGCCGCAGTGCTCCACGATGAAGTTGAGGTTTTGGAAGTCGGTGGCGCAATGGTCGATGTCCGCCACGTCGAACGCGTCGCGGTCCAAGGGCGTGATGGTCGGCCCCTTGTGGACGTGGACGTTCTTGATGCCGAGCTTCTCGGCGTGCTCCAGGTACTTGTAGGCCCACGGGTCAGTGAGCTTGTAGCCGCGGCTGGAGCCTTTCCACTCCGCCGTGTAAAGTTTGACACCCTTTACGTTATGCTTAGCGACCATCTCGTCCATGGCGTCCAGCCCGGCCTGCTCGTCGCGCGGGTCGAACGAGCCGTTCAGGATGTAGCGGTCCGGGTGCTGCCGCTTCACCACCGCGTTCTGCTCCACGGTGTTGAAGCCGTTCACGTAGAAGTCCGTGAGGTGGGTCGGCTGCAAGATGGCCATGTCGTCCGGGCCGTCCACGAACAGGTCGTGGTGCATCTGCTCCGCGCCGTAATGGTCGAACTTCTTCTTGGGCCACACTTGGTCCTTGGGGCTGAGCGCCACGTGGTAGCCGTAGAAGCAATCGATGAACTGCGCGCCGTGCACGTTTTTCTGGTTGGCCGGGCTGCCGTCCCAGTTGTGGACGTGCCCGTCGATGATGAAGATTTCCTCGCCGTCCTTGGTCCTGAACATTGCGTTCCCCTCCCTGGTTGCTGGACGCCTTCTGTGGGCGGTCTCAGTCGTACTTGATGAACTCCATAGCCTCGTTCATGTCGCCGAACAGCACCACCGTCTCGTCGTCCGGCATCACCATGCGGCCGTAGTGGGTCGAGGTGCAGATTTCGAACAAGTAAGGCGTCATCGGCCGGCCCAAGGCCTCGCTGATCTCGGCCATGTTGAACACGATCTTGCCCTCGCCATCGATGCGGATCATGGCCGGCATGTAGGTCACGGTGATGCCGGGCTTCTCGGCCATCACCTCGGCGATGGCGCGGGACTCCACGCTCTCGTTCATCGTCACCCCGCACTGGTGCGAGACTGTCCCTTCGAAGGTCATGTCCTTCATGGACTTGAAAATGCTGTCGTGGTGCGTCTGGGCCATGCTGCGTTCCCCTGTGTGCGTCGTTCAGCCGATGATGGCGCGGACATCGAAGCCGACCTCGGCCGCGATGGCGCGCAGCCGGTTGTGCGACTGCTCCTGCGCGTCCACGAACTGCGCCGCCTTCACGCGCGGCTGCGACCATATCGGCTGCAAGTGGGCCGCCGCCTCGACTGCGAGTTGGCCGTGCTTCTCCGCCCAGCCCACCAGCACCCGGCGGTTGGCGTCGCCGTGCTCCATGTCGTGCGTCAGCATGGAGAACAGCTCGATCGTGTTGGCGAGGTTGCGCTCGTAGTCGCCCTCGGCCGACGACACCACGGAGGGCGTCATGAAGTCGTTCTGCGACGCCGCCAGTTGCAGCACCATGCCGCTCCGGAACAGCTCGGCCACCAGCGGCTCGAAGATCACGTTGGTGGCGAAGTACTGCTCCAGGAAGTCGGTGGCGCCCATGATGGCCTCGACCGCGTGGCGCGTGCCCTGCCACGCCGGGTCCTCCATCCAGTGCGTCTTGCCGGCATCCAGGTCCAAGGTGTCGATGTCCAGCGCCAGCTCGCCCAGGTAAAGCGTCAAGTCCTGCGAGAACCGCAGCTTATAGGACGAGTTGGTCAGGATCGCGTTGTTGATCATCTGCGTGTAGCCGTAGCGCTGCGCCTGCATCAATGACGTGCCCAGGCCGAACTCCGCGTGCTTGAACGCGCCCAGATGGTCCTGCAACACCTTGACCCACGCCTTGTCGAACCGCTTCGGCGCGCCCGAACGGCGTCCGTTCTCGACCACGTTGGTCACCATGCCGACGATGGTGGACTGGCGCTGGTAGTGCGTGCGCTCCCACTCCTGGTCCACTGCGCGGTACTTGTGCCAGTCCGAGCTTTTCAGCGCCGTCCAGCCCTCGCTGTAGGTCGGCGTGCCGTCGGCGAACGAGATGATCCAGTCTTGCAGCAGGTAACGCTTCGGGTCCGGCTGCACATCGACCGTCATGTCCTCGTAGTGCGTCGCCTTGCGGCCCTTCGGCTCGAAGTAGTTGTACTTGCGGCTGTCGGACCCAGCGAACACCGCGGACCCCGCCGCTCCGGACTTAACGGGCACGACCTGCTCGGCTTCGCTCATGGTTTCGGCTCCCTCGTGTTGGTTTGCGGCACCCGGCCCCACGCTCAGCGGGTCGCCGGGGTGAACTTGTCGAAGTAGATGCGCTCCGGCTCGACCCCGGCCATTTGCAGCACCGGCAGCACCGCGTCGATCATCGGCGGCGGGCCGCAGGAGTACGCGTCCATCTCGCCGTCCAGCCCCTCCGCGCGCAGCCGCCGGGCCACCACGTCGTGGATGAAGCCGGTCTCCCCGGTCCACTCGTCCTCGGCGCCGGCGTGCGACAGCGCCGGGATGAACTCGATTTCCGGCCTGTCCGCGGTCAGTGCCGCGAGGCGGTCCAGGTAGAACAGGTCCCGCCGGGTCCGCGCGCCGTAAAAGAAGCGCACCGGACGCCGCTCGCCGCTGTGAACGTGGTCATGCAGGATGGACCACAGCGGCGACATGCCGGAGCCGCCGCCCACCAGCAGCAACGGGCCGGGCCGGGCCTCGCGCCGGAAACAGGTGCCGTACGGGCCTTTCGCCGCCAGCCTCATGCCGGGCGTCAACGCGCCATCCAGCAGCGCGGAGAACGCGCCGTCCGCGTACTTCTTGACGATGAATTGCAGCCGGGTCGGCTCGTTGGGCGCGCTCGCCATCGAGTACGCCCGGGTGATGCCGGCGTCGGGGATGGTCAGGTCCACGTACTGCCCGGCCCAAAAGCGCAGCGGCGCGTCCAGCTCCATCTCCAGCAGGCGGATGTCGTGCGTGAGCGCGGTGATGGCGGTGAGCGTGGCGCCATAGGACTTCACGGCGATGGAGCGCCGCATCAGGTCCTCGTCGAAGTTCAATAGCTCGACCACGATGTCGCTGTAGGCCAGCGTGCGGCACAGCAGGATGTGGTCGGTGTCGCGCTCGTGCTCCATCAGCGCGAAGGTCGAGTATTTCAGCAACTCGATGTCGCCCTCCATCAGGCGGGACTTGCAACTGCTGCACTGGCCCTCTTTGCAGCCGTGCATCACCGAGATGCCCTGCCGGAACGCGGCGTCCAGCACGGTTTCGCCCTCGCTCACGTCCATCTCGATCCCGACCGGCTCGAAGCGGACCTTATGGATCATGTCGGCCATGGCGTTCCCCACTCCGGTGCAGTCGCCGGGGGCCGGCGCGCGGCCGCCCCCCGGGTCGTTAGCGGTTAGTTGAAGGGCGTAATCTTGAAGCCCTTGCGGTACTCGGCCGTGGCCGCCACGCGCTGCTCCGGGGTCAGCGCCCGGAACGCGGTGAGCGGGCTGCCGAGCTTGTGGCCGCGCACGTCGTCCAGCGTCCACATCTTCTTGTCCTCGAAGTGCAGATGCGGCTGCGGCACCAGCGTCTTGCCGTCGCTGCGGACGAAGTTGAGGTCCACCAGCGCGTCGGCCAGGTCCCAGCCGTTGTAGCACTCCTCCCACTCGCGCCTGCCACTGAAGCGGCCCATCGCGGGCGTCGGCCGGCCCTCGTACTCCGGCGCGAACGCCACCTTGTGCGTCCAGCGGCAGATTTCCGAGCAGTAGGTGTAGATTTTGCCGTCCACCTCGTCGCAGCAGAAGTCCTCGCGGATCAGGCAGGGGACCATGCAGCTCCAGCAACGGTGCGGATAGACGTAGCCGGTGTCCTGGTTGAACAGGATGTTGGTTTCGCCCCGGTGGCTGAGTTTCTCGTACCAGCGCCAGTAATCGCCGAACTCGGCATACCAGCCGGGATACTTATGCTCGAACCACTCGAAGTCCTTGTCGGTTTGCGCTTCCTGACGCCAGAACGCCACCGGCCAGCCGACCGAGAAGAACTGCGCGGTCTTGTGGACATAGTTGCCCTTGACCATGCGGTCCCACGCCGCCGCCACGTCGTCGTGGTGGATCTTGATGCCGTACTTCTCCAGCGGCAGCATGTAGGTCCGGTAGTAGTCCTCGTAGATCCAGCGGTGCCACAGCTCCGCGTAGCTTTCCTTGTTCTTGTCCCGGTCCTTGGTGCCGTACTCGACGACGGTGCCGACCGCGGCGTCCACGATGGCGTGGTTCTGCCAGAACGCATACTTGAGGTCGCGCTCGATAAGCTGGTGGTTGTCCGGGTCGTTGATCAGCGATATCAGCAGCGAGTGCCCGTTGCCGATGTGCCGGCTTTCGTCCGATTGCACCGATAGGAACACGGTGGGCAGCGCGTAGTCGCCGTTGCGCGCGGCCTCGGACGGCATGGCGACGAACAGCGTGTTGGTGAACGCGGTTTCCGCCACGACGGTCAGGTAGATGTTGGCCGAGGTGATGGCGTCGCCGGTGACGAAGCCCTCGGCGAACTGCCGGCCGATGGTGCTGGCGTAGCACTTGCCGAATGCGGCCTCGGTGATGTCGAACCCGGCCGGGTCGACGTAGTTCTCCATGTACCACTTCTTCAGGTTCATCTGGATGGTGGAGTGGCGGAACTCGTCGATCATCTGCATCGCGAACCCGGTGCGCAGCTCCTCACCGGGCGCCAGGCGTCCGACCATCGCCATGGAGCGCGCCGCGGAAATCTCTGGGAACGGGATGATCGCCAAAAACAGCTTCATCCACTCGACCCAGCGCGGCTCCACGTTGCGGAACATGTCGCCCCGCAACGCGGCGTCCAGCGCGCCATACACCCGGTTGTCCTTTTCCTCCTGCATGGGGAAGTAGGACCGCAGCACCTGCTTCATCGGGTCGCGCGGGGACTTCTTGATTTTGTAGTCGGTCGGGAAGGTCATCGCCTCCTGGACATAGCTTGGCGTCCAGCCGAGGTCGGCGATGCGGCGGGTGGCTTCGCCGATGCTTATTCCCTTCTGCGCGGTGATTTTGTTGAGGTTCATACCTTCAGGCATCTGCACATACTCCTGCTTGGCGGTTGATCGCTCCGTGACCCGCCGGCGCGTGGCCGGGCAGCGTCACGCTGGTCATCAATGCAGCGGAAACAGATAGGCCAGCCCTCAAGCAACCTTGGACCGTTCGCGTGGGATACGCTCCCATGCAGCCTCCCCGTGGCAGTTGTTCCCTATGGCCGTTTGGCAACGCACCGTCTGCCATTGACTGGATGAAGTCAAATGCAACCGACATGCCACTTGCAGATTTATGCTGGCCCCACACGTCGAAAGGTATTTCTTGCAGTATTGCTGACCTAACTGAATAGGGCGGTGTCTCGTTTTGCGACAACTTGCTGGGACTCATGTCGCGGAATGGGACATGCTGCGGCGCAGCAGTCACGGCGCCGGTTCCGCGCCGGGGCGGCTGAGCGGCTTGCCCTCGGCGATGAAGCGCGCGGCCAGCACCAGCGTGCCCATGGCGAAGTCCTTGCCGTGCGCCGCGATCATCTCTTCGGCCAGCATCCCCAGGCGCTCAAAGAAGCGGTCCTTCGAGATGTCTTCGCTGGCAGGCTGCAACGCCGTCACGGGATCAGCACCGCGCGGCCCTTGATTTGGCCGTGGTGCAGGTCGTGCAGCGCCTGGTTGGCCTCGGCCAGCCGGTACTCGCGCGTGGCGAGGTTCACCAGCCCCCGATCCGCCAGCGCCATCAGCTCCACGAGTTCGGGGTAGGTGCCGACCAGGTTGCCGACGATGCTTTTTTCGGAGGTGATCATGTCGATGGTCGGCAGCTCGATTTTCCCGCCGTAGCCCACGATGTAGTACGTGCCGCCGTTGCGGGTCATGGCGATGCCCTGCGCCACCGCCTCGCCCTCGCCCACGAAGTCGATCACCGCCTGCGCGCCGTGCCCGCCGGTCAGCGCCATGACGCTGTCCGACATGCCCTCGTCGGCCAGCACGGTGTGGTGCGCGCCGCACTGCTGCGCCAGCTCCAACGCGGCAGCCGAGCGGTCGATGACGATGACCTCCGCCGCGCACAGCGCCCGCAGCACCTGGACGCCGATATGGCCCAGGCCGCCGGCGCCGATCACCACCGCGTACTCGCCGGGCAACAGGTGGCGCGAGGCCTTTTTCGCCGCCCGGTACGCCGTCAGCCCGGCGTCGGTGTATGGCGCGACATCCTTCGGCGCCAGGGTTTTGGGCAGCTTAATCAGCGCCCGCTCGCCGCTCAGCAGGTACTCGGCATAGCCGCCGTCGGCGTTGATGCCGGGGAAGCGGCTGTCGGTGGCGTGCATGTCGTCGCCGCGCCGGCAGGCCAGGCAGTGGCCGCTGGTGACAAGTGGGTGGCAGATCACCGCGTCGCCGACCCGCACGCCCTCGACGCCCCGTCCCACCGCCTCGACCCAGCCGGCGTTCTCGTGGCCCATGATGTAGGGCAGCGCCACGTCCACCTTGCTGCGCCAGATGCCCTCGACGATGTGCAGGTCCGTGCGGCACACCCCCGCGCCGCCGATCCGCACGATGACGTCGGTGGGTTTGGATATGCTGAGGTCCGGCACGTCCTCGTACTGGACGAACTCGTTGCTGGTGAGCGTCTCGTCGTAGCGGTGCAGCACAGCAGCCTTCACGGCTTGTCTCCCCTTATTATGGCGTTGTCCCCGTCCGCCCTGTCGCAACGGCCGTGCCAGCCAGTAACCCGTTGACTTTGCTTGGCCGCGGCGGGACTGCTGTTCCATTGTCCAACACGTGCGACATGCGGCAATGTTCCGTTCCTGAACACTTGCGCCGTCTTGCGAATACGGCGCTGGCGTTGGCCGTGACAGGCGCGTTACCGTGCCCGCCCAGGACCATGGGGAGGCGTCATGCTGCTATCGGCGGACGACCGGCTCGGCCGGGCGCGGATCGTGCTGGAACGGCGCGGGCAGGCGGCGCAGGACCTGCTGCCGCGCCCCATCGCCGAAAGCTGGGAGCGGTGCCTGGCCGCCGGCCTCGACCCGCAGCGCCCGCCGCCGCTGTCGGCCGCGACTGCCCGCGCCGTGCAGCGCGCCCGCGAGCAGGCCGCCGTGCTGCGCCGCCTCGCGCTCGTTGAGATGGAGAGCCTGTATCACCAGATCGCCGGCACCAACTTCATGATCGCCTTGGCCGCGCCGGACGGGATGCTGCTGGACACCATTTGCGACAGCAGCTTCAGCGATACCGCCCGCGCCGCCTCCATCCAGCCGGGCATGCTGTGGAACGAGGCGCAGTGCGGCACCAACGCGCTCGGCACCGTGGCGCAGACCGGCCAGGCCGTCACGGTGCACGGCGGCGAGCACTTTTTTGGCCGCTACGGCGGATTGACCTGCACCGCGGTGCCGGTATTCGGCGCCGACGGCGCGCTGGCCGGCGTGCTCGACGCCTCGTCCGACTGCCGGTCCCGCCAGCAGCACACGCACGCGCTGGTGTCGATGGCGGCGACGCAGATCGAGAACGGGTTGCTGCGTGAGCGCCACCAGGGCGATGTCATTATCGCCTTCCACAGCCGCGCCGAGTTCCTGCACACATTGAGCGCCGGGCTGCTGGCGCTGGACCGGGACGGGATGGTGCTGGCCGCCAACGCCCGCGCCCGGTTCCTGTTGCAAGGCCTGCCGGCGGTGCGCGGCCGGCGGTTCCATGACCTGTTCCGCACCAGCTTCGACGCCCTGCTGCACGCTGTCCGCGACGAGTGCCAACGCTTGGAGGACCGGGTGGGCAGCGCGTTCGCCGCCAAGCTGGAGACCTCCCCGCGCCCCCGCGCCATCGCGGTCCCCGCGCCGCCCGCCGTGTCCGGCTTCGTGGCCAACGACCCGGCCGTCGCCGCCGCACTGCGCCAGGTCGAGGCCGCGGCCCCGCGCACGCTGCCCATCCTGATCCGCGGCGCAACCGGCACCGGCAAGGAGCAACTCGCCCGCCACGCGCACAAGGCCAGCGGCCGGGGCGGCGCGTTCGTGGCGGTGAACTGCGCCGCGGTGCCGGACACGTTGGTTGAGGCCGAGCTGTTCGGCCACGCCGACGGGGCGTTCACCGGCGCGCGGCGCGGCGGCGCGCCTGGCTTGGTGCAGGGCGCCGACGGCGGCACGCTGTTCCTGGACGAGATCGGCGACATGCGGGTGGCGCTGCAATCGGTGCTGCTGCGTCTGCTGGACGACTGGACCGTGCGCCCGGTCGGCGGCGGCCGGCCGCGCACGGTGGACGTGCTGCTGGTGGCCGCGACCAACGTGGATCTGGACCAGGCCGTCGCCGCCGGCCGGTTCCGCGCGGACCTGCTGTACCGCATCAACACGGTGGACGTGACCCTGCCGCCGCTGCACGCCCGCACGGACTTCGAGGCCGTGGCGCAGCACCTGCTGGCCCGCGTCGCGCCCAACGCGCGCCTGCTGCCCGAAGCCGCCGCCGCACTGGCGGAACGTCCCTGGCCCGGCAACGCCCGCGAGCTGCGCAGCGTGCTGACCCGGCTTACGCTCGCCGATCCCGGGCGCATTATCGACTTGGCGGCGGTGGACGGCATGGATATTGCCGCGGTTCCGCGCAGCCTGCGGGCCATGCAGGCGGAGCGCGTGCGGGCGGTGCACCAACAGGTGGACCGCAACGTGGCCGAAACCGCGCGCCGGCTCAGCGTGTCGCGCAACACGGTTTACCGGGCGCTGCGTGGGGTTGGAGGGTAGGCCGGCACTTGGTGGGCCAGCCCTAGCGTCGCAGCGGGCCGATGGCGTAGGTTGCCCGGCATGGCCATTTTCGCCGTTATCGTTCAAGCCGGCGCGGGCGGAGACAGCCTGGCCGCCGCTGTGCGCCAGCATTTCGGGGGCGCCAACTTCCAGCTTGACGGGACCAGGGCTGGCTGGTGGCTGCCAGAGGCGCCGCAAAGGAAGTCTCCGACACGCTCGGCATCACGGACGGCGCGGCTGGGGCAGCCCTGGTGTTCGAGGTGGCGTCCTACTTCGGCCGGGCCAATCCGAATATCTGGTCGTGGATTAAGGACAACTGGGACGCGGGCAAGCATGGCTGAGCAGCCTGGCAATGGGTCGCAAGACCCTGTGCCGCCCAGCGTTTTCGCTTTGGCGACGCCCAAGAGGCCTCGCTCGTACGCCGAGTTGTCGCACGACGAAGCCATGGCGGAAATTCGTGGTTTGCTGGCCAAACTGCGGAGCGCGTTCAGGGAGGTGGCTACCAAGGTGGACGCACAAGAGCGGTCTGCATCGGAAACCAGGGAGACGCTTCGCCAGTTAGCGCCCAGGATTAAGGATATTGCCAGTTTCATCAAGCATCGAGCGCCCGCGCTCGCGGACAAGGCCGATCTCGTAGGACTGACAGCCGAGTTGCGGGCAGAGATCGAAAAGCGTCCCACGTGACGGCAGGCCGTGCTGGACATGGCTTGGGTGTTCGGATTGATAGCCGCCGCGGTCGCGTTTGGAAGCCGGGCTGCCCGCTGAGCGGCCTGGCCGCACCCTCAAAGCCGGATAACCCCCAGCCGCGCCGCGTGCGCCACCGCGTCGGTGCGGCCGGTCGCGTCCAGCTTGTCCAGCAGTGACCGCACATGGAACTTGGCGGTGTGGACCGAGATGCCGAGACGCCGTGCCACCAGCTTGTTGGACGCGCCTTCGGCCAGCAAAGCCAGCACCTCGGCCTCGCGCGGGGTCAGGCCGATTGTCTCGTCCGGGAACCCGGGCCGGTCCGTCGTGAGCGTCGCGTCGGCTGGCTCCCCGGCGGCGGCCAGGCGCAGGCCCGGCACGTCGGACAGCAGCGCCGCCAGCCGGTCGGCGAGGTCCGGGTCCGCGACGGCCAGGGCAATGATGATCGGGTCGGTCACGCGCCCGCTTACGCCTGCGGCCGCTCCGCCACCGTCAGCCGGACCTCCAACGGCTGCCCGGCCCGATGCACGGACACCGCGATCGTCGTGCCCACGCTGTCGGGGCCGAGCGCCCGCAGCAGCGCCTGCACGCTCTCGACCGGGCGTCCGTTCCAGGCGGTGATCACGTCGCCCTGGCGGAGGCCGGCCGTGGCGCCGGGGCCGCCAGCCTCGACGCCCATCACCATCGCGCCGTGGCCGCCGGCATCGAGCCGGACCGGTTGCAGCATCAGCCCGAGGTAGCCGCGGGCGACGCGCCCGTGCGCTTCTAGCCGCGCTGCCACCCGCTCGACCGTCGCGGCCGGGATCACCAGCACGCGACGCCGCGGCCCGAACACCGCCATGCCGACAATGCGCCCGGCGGCGTCCAGCACCGGCCCGCCCTCGGACTGGCGCCGCAGCATGAGGTCCAGCTCGATGCGCGCGTCGATGGCGCCGCCGCGCATGCTGCGCCAGGCCGCGCCCACGAAGGCTACGGACCCCAAGGCCGCGACCGGCGCGCCGTCGTCCGCGCCGAGCGCCACCACCAGCGCGCCTGCCGTGACCGTGGCGGGCAGAAGCGGCGCGGGCGGCGCGGGGGCGGGGCCAATGCGCAGCAGGGCCACGTCGGTGCTCGGGTCGCGCCCGGCGATGGTGGCAGTGGCGCGCTCGCCGCCGGGCAGGATGACGGCCACCTCGCCTTCGTCGGCCAGCGCCTCGTCTGCGGTGACGACTAGGCCTGGTTTCCAGATGAAGCCGCTGGACCGTGCGCGGCGGGAGTGGACCGCGACCACGCCAGGCGCGGCGCGGGCGACAAGGCCGGACAGCGCGGTGGACAGTGCCTCAAGGGTCGTGGGATCGGACATGGGAGCCTCCTGCATGGCCTTAATGTGCGGACGGGCCGGCGGCTTCTCTACTGCCCGGGTGGGCAGGAATAGAGCGGTCCGGACCACTGGACTTTCTGGCGCAGGCGGTGAAAGTCTGGCCGCCATTTTAAGGGGATTGCTCTCATGGCAGCACAGCAGGACGGTTCCGGCACGCAAGGCGGTTTGCCGCTCACCTCGGTCGGCAGCAGCCCCGACGCGCTGCTGGCGGACTGGGGCCGGCTGTTTGCGGGCGCGGGCGGCGAGGCCGGCGCGCCCGGGATTACGCCCGACTATACCAAGGCGTTGGCGCAAAGCCCGATGCTGACGACTATCGACCAGATGTGGAACGCGAACCCGCTGCACCAGGTGATCCCGGTTGACTGGGCCGGGGTCTCGCACGCGCTCCGGGTGGTGTGGCTGCGCTCGCTCAGCGACCCTGGCCGCGCGATGGCGCTGGCGGCGGAGTTCAACGCCAACGCGCTGCGCTTCGCCATGGAGGCGTGGAACGACGCGGCCCAGCGCTGGTGGGGCGCAGCGCCCGGCAGCAGCGCCAAGCCGGGCGCCGACAAGCGGTTCGCTGCGCCGGAGTGGCAGGACAACCCGGCGTTCCGCATCCTGCGGGACCTCTACCTGCTGGCGTCCGACAGCCTGCTGCGCAACGCCGGGACGGAGGGGATGGACTCGGCCGAGCAGCAGCGCATCAACTTCCACCTGCGCCAGTTCGTGGACGCGATGAGCCCGTCATTGATGCTGTTCTCCAACCCGGTCGCGTTGCGCCGCGCCGTGGAGACCGGCGGGGCGAGCGTCGCGGACGGGATGCGCAACCTGATGGGCGACCTACAGGCCGGCAAGCTCAGTATGGTGGACGCGACCGCCTTCGCGCCGGGCCGGAACCTGGCTTTGACGCCGGGCAAGGTGGTGCTTCGCAACAAGTTGATCGAGCTGATCCAGTACTCGCCCACCACGCCGGACGTGCACGCGACGCCGCTGCTGATTTTGCCGCCGTGGATCAACAAGTTCTACATCCTGGACATGCAGCCCAAGAACAGCATGGTCCGTTACTTGGTGGAACAGGGCTTCACCGTGTTCGTGGTGTCTTGGAAAAACCCGGACGCCTCGATGGAGGGCACCACCATCGAGGATTACATGCACCTCGGCCCGCTGGCGGCCAGCGACGCGATCCGCGACATCACCGGCAGCAAAGCCGTGAACGTGATGGGCTACTGCATCGGCGGCACTCTGCTGGCCATGACGCTGGCGTGGCTCGCGCGGAAGGGGGACGACCGGTTCGGCGCGGCCACCTTCGTGGTGTCGTTGCAGGATTTCAGCCGGGTCGGCGACAGCGCCGTGTTCTCGGACGAGACGGCGATCAACCTGATCGAGCAGCAGATGCTGCAACGCGGCTACCTCGACAGCCGCGAGATGTCCAACATGTTCAACCTGCTGCGCTCGAACGACCTGATTTGGTCGAACGTGGTGAACAACTACCTGCTGGGCCAGAAGCCGCCGGCGTTCGACCTGCTGTACTGGAACAGCGACGGGACGCGCATGGCGCGGGCGGCGCATACTTGGTACCTGCGCAACACGTACCTGGAGAACAACCTTGTTACGCCCGGCAAGGTCCATCTGGACAACGAGCCGCTGGACCTCGGCCAGATCAAGCTGGATGTCTACGCGGTCGGCGCGGAGAAGGACCATATCGTGCCGTGGGAGGGCGCATGGCGGGTCACGCAACTGGTCGGCAGCACAGTGCGCTATGTCCTGGCGTCAAGCGGCCACATCGCCGGCATCATTAACCCGCCCGGCGGCAAGGGCACATACTGGACCAACGAGACGCCCGCGGACACGTCGGACGCCTGGCGCGAGGCCGCAGCCAAGCACGACGGAAGTTGGTGGACGGACTGGGTCGCCTGGCTGCAGCCGCGGTCCGGGGCGCGCGTGCCGCCGCCGCCCATGGGCAGCAAAGCGCACCCGCCGCTCGATGACGCGCCGGGGCTTTATGTCCTGGAGACCTGAGCCGGCGCCGTTGCAAGGGTCGTCTCCAGATGGGCCAGGCGCCAGGCCAGGGCGTCGTGCGCCTCCCGTTCCATGGCGCGGTAGCAGGCGACCAGCTCGGTCCCGAATGGCGTCAGGGTGGCCCCGCCGCCGCCGGCCCCGCCGCCCCGCGCCGCGACGACCGGCTCGCGGAAAGTCCGGTTCAGCGCATCCACCAGCAGCCAGGCCCGGCGATAGCTCATGTTCATGGCCCGGCCGGCCGCCGAGATCGACCCCGTCTCGCCCACCAGCTCCAACAGCCGCACCTTGCCCGGGCCGAGCGCCCGGCCCTCGTCGAAATCGATGCGCAGCACCAGCCTGGCCATGACGGCAGCCTACCACCGCACGCGGGCGCTTGCATTTATTGCTGGCGCATTCGTTATATCCCATGGAATATGACGCTCGTTTGCAGGCAGAGGCGTGGCGATGGATGGCTCCCTGGACACGGCAGCGGCCGAGCTGGTTGGCGGATGGCTGACGACTTGGTCCGTCTCGCCGGACGGCAGCCGCGTGCGGCTCGGCTTCGCGGACAGAAAGGGTCGGCCCTATGGCCTCGACCTGCCGTTCGAGGCTGCGAGCGCCCTGCTGATGACCTTGCCGCGCATCCTGCAATCCGCGCTTGACGCGCGCCGGGACAGCAGCAGTCGCATCGTGCACCCGCTCGGCGCATGGCAGGTGGAGCAGGCGGCCGGGCGCCATGCGCTGATCCTCACACTCAAGACGCCGGACGGCTTCGGCGTGGCGTTCACACTCATGCCGGACGAGCTTGCGGCGATGGCGGAGGCCGGGCGGCACTCCTCGCCTGCGCCGCCGCGGGTGCTGAACTGATGCGCGCCATTGTCCGCCGTGCCCTGCTTGGAACGGCCTTGCTCCTGCCGGGGACCGCGCCCGCCCTGGCGCAAGACGCGCCTGCGCCGCTGCGGGTCTATGCCGCGGGCAGCCTGACCCGGGCCTTCAACGCCTTGCTGGACGCGTTCGGCGCCCCGCCCGGCGTCGCCGCGCAGCCCACCTACGGCCCATCCGGCCTGCTGCGCGAGCGGCTGGAGCGGGGCGAGCCGGCGGACGTGTTCGCCTCCGCCGACATGGGGCAGCCGCGGCGCCTGGCCGACGCCGGCCGGGGCACGCCGGTGGTCATGTTCGCCCGCAACCGCCTGTGCGCGTTGGGCCGCGGCGCGCTCGGGCTGACGCAGGCCAACCTGCTGGACCGGCTGCTCGACCCCGCGGTCAAGCTGGCCACCTCCACCCCCGGCGCGGACCCGGGCGGGGACTACGCCTGGGCGGCGTTCGCCCGCGCCGACGCCGTGCGGCCCGGCGCCAAGGCCGTGCTGGAGGGCAAGGCGCAGCAGCTTGTGGGCGGCCCCGGCATGGCGCCGCTGGTGCCGGGCCAGGGGCCGAGCGAGGGCGTGTTCCTGTCCGGCCGCGCCGATGTCATGCTGGGTTACTGCAGCGGCGTGGACACGGTGCGCGCCGCCGTGCCGGACATCGTGGGCGTCCCCCTGCCGCCGGAGCTGGAGGTGGGTCCGGCATACGGCCTGACGGTGCTGTCCGCCAACCCGGCCGGCGCCCGCTTCGCGTTGTTCGTGCTGTCCGAGCCGGGTCAGGCCATCCTGGCACGGCATGGCTTGGTCCCTGTGGCGTCGCAGGCGGAGCCGGCGGGAGCGCGGCCATGATGGCGCGGCCGTCACTCGGATGGGCCGTGCTGGCGGCGCTGGTCCAAGCCTGGGCAGCCGAGGCGGCGCCGACCACCAGCTTTGAGCTTGCGGGAGCCGTGGACCGGCCCGGCGCTTACCGGAGCGTCGAACTGCAGGCCCTGCCGGCGCAGACGGCGGCCGTCATGTTCCAGACCGGGCGCGGGCCGGTTTCGGCCAGCTTCACCGGCCCGGCGCTGTGGTCGTTGCTGGGCCAAGCGGGGCTTGCGCCCGTGCCCGGCGCCAGGAACAGCCTGCGCAACGTCGTGGTCGCCACCGGCGCCGACGGCTACGCGGCCGCGTTCTCCGGCGGCGAGTTGGACCCGCGCTTCGGCGGCGGCAGGCCGGACCTGATCGCCTATGCCCAGGACGGGCAGCCGCTGGGCGCGGACGGGTTCGCGCGGGTCGTCGTGCCGGGCGACGCTTTCGGGGGCCGCTACGTCTCCAACCTGGCCCGTCTCGACGTGATCCAGGCGCCGTCCGCCCCGTCCCAAGGCGGCGGCGTCTCGTCCAGCTTCACCCTGTCGGGCCTGGTCGGGCAGCCCGGCGCCTATGGCTACGCCGATCTCGCGGCGTTGCCTGCCACCACCGAGAGCGTGACTTACACAGCGGGGGGCCGCCCGGTTTCGGCCAGCTTCACCGGCGTGTCCCTACGGACGCTGCTGACCACGGCCGGCCTGGTCGCGGACCCGGCGACAAGGGGCAGCCAGTTGCGCCAATACGTGCTGGCAACCGGCAGCGACGGCTATCAGGCGACGTTCTCGCTCGGTGAGCTGAACCCTGTGCTGGGCGGCAGCACGCCGGACCTGGTGGCCTACGCGCAGGATGGCCAGCCGCTCGGCACCGACGGCTTTGCGCGTCTGGTCGTGCCCGGCGACCTCGCAGGCGGACGCTACGTAAGCAACCTGGTCAGCCTCCAGGTGTTGGACGCGACGGCGGTGCCGGAACCCGTCAGCCTTATTGTGGTGCTGACGGGGCTGGCCGGCCTCGCCGCCGCGCGCCGCCGCGCACCGTGCGGCCCTGTCCCTGGCCGAACCGGCCACAACGCGAACCAAGGAACGACGACATGAAAATCAGCGCGCGCAACGTGCTCCGCGGCACGGTGGTGGAGGTGGTGCGGGGCGCCACGACAGCGCATGTGCGCCTTGACGTAGGCGGCGCGGTCGTGACCGCGGCCATCACCAACGAGGCCGTGGACGAACTGGGCCTCAAGGAAGGCATGGCCGCCAGCGCCGTCGTCAAGGCCAGCGACGTCATGGTGGCGGTGGAATGAGCCGTCCGCCGCGGTTCGCCCAGCAAGTTTTGTCCCGGAGGTTGCCCATGTTGCGGCGGTTCCTTTTGCTCGGCGCGCTGACCCTTCTGTTCCCGGCCGCCGCGGCCGCCCAGCCGCTCACGGTCTTCGCGGCGGCAAGCCTCACGGAGGCCATGAAGGACGTGTCCACCGCCTGGCAGCAGGCCGGGCACGCGCCGCTGCGGCTGTCGTTCGCCTCCAGTTCGACCCTGGCGCGGCAAATCGAACAGGGCGCCCCCGCTAACCTGTTCGCCTCCGCCGACCAGCAGTGGATGGACTACCTGGCGCAGCGCAACTTGCTCGCCCCCAACACGCGCCGCGACTTGCTGGCCAACACGCTCGTGCTGGTCGTGCCGAAGGACCGGGCGCGGCAGGTCGAGATCGGCCCCGGCCTAGACCTCAACGCGCTGCTCGGGCCGCAGGGGCGCATTGCCACCGGCGACCCGGCGCACGTGCCGGTGGGCCGCTACGCCCAGCAGGCGCTGACCACGCTCGGCCTGTGGCCGCAGGCCGAGCCGCGCCTGGCCCGCTCGGAGGACGTTCGCCGCGCCCTGCTGCTGGTGGAGCGCGGCGAAGCCCCGGCCGGCATCATCTATGCGACCGACGCCGCGGCGAGTTCGGGCGTGGTTGTCGCCGGCGTCTTTCCGGACGGCACGCATGACCGCGTCACTTATCCGTTCGCGGTGACGCGGGAGGGCGATGCGCCGGACGCGCGCGCCCTGCTGCAATTCCTGTCCGGACCGGAAGCGCGGGTGATCTTCGAGCGGCGGGGCTTCAGGGCGGCCGAGTAGCTGGCCAAGCCCTCATGCCCTGTGGTGCGTCTCCGCCAAGCCGTACACCGGCGTCGGCACCCCCTCCATGCGCGCCTTCAACTGCATCGCGAGATACAGCGAGTAGTGCCGGGACTGGTGCAGGTTGCCGCCGTGGAACCATAGCGCGTCCTGCCGGGTCGGCTTCCACATGTTGCGCAGCTCGCCCTCCCACGGCCCCGGGTCCTTGGTGGTGTCGGAGCCGAGGCCCCAGCACTTGCCCACCTTGTCCGCGACCTCCTGGCTGATGAGCCGGGCGGCCCAGCCGTTCATGGAGCCGTATCCCGTGGCGTAAACGATCACGTCGGCCGGCAGCTCCGTGCCGTCATCCAGCTCCACCCCGGTGGCGGTGATGCGCTGGACTTGCCCGGCGCGCAGCTTGACCTTGCCGTCGGCGATCAACTCGGACGCGCCCACGTCGATGTAGTAACCGGAGCCGCGGCGCAGGTACTTCATGAACAGCCCGGAATCGTCGTCGCCGAAGTCGAGCTTGAAGCCCGCCGCCTGCAAGCGCTCGTAAAATCCGGCGTCGCGCTTTTTCATCTCGGCGTAAACCGGCGCCTGCATCTCGTGCATGATCCGGTACGGCACGGAGGCAAAAATAAGGTCGGCCTTGTCGGTGGTGATGCCGTTCGCCACCGCCTGCTCGGAATAGAGCGCGCCCAGCGACAGCTCCATCAACGTCTCCGACCGCGCGACGTGGGTTGAGGTCCGCTGCACCATGGTGACGTCCGCGCCGTGCTCCCACAAATCGGCGCAGATGTCGTGCGCCGAGTTGTTGGAGCCGATCACCACCGCCTGCTTGCCGCGGTAACGCTCGCCGCCGGGGTGCTGGCTCGAATGGTGGCTCTCGCCCCTGAACTGGTCCATGCCGGGGTATTGCGGCAGGTTGGGGATGCCGGACATGCCGGTTGCCAGCACCAGGTGCTTCGGGTGCAGCGTCAGCGGTTCGCCGTCGCGCACCACCTCGACGGTCCACTCCTGCTTGCCCTCGTCGAAGCGCGCCGACCGGCACTCCGTTTTGGTCCAGTAGTTCAGCTCCATGATCCGGGTGTAGTTTTCCAGCCAGTCGCCGATCTTGTCCTTGGAGGCGAACACCGGCCAGTGGTCGGGGAACGGCAAGTACGGCAGGTGGTCGTACCAAACCGGGTCGTGCAGGTGCAGCGACTTGTAGCGCTTGCGCCATTGGTCGCCCGGCCGCTCGTGCTTGTCGATAATGAGCGAGGGCACGCCGAGCCGCTTCAACCGCGCGCCAAGCGCGATGCCGCCCTGGCCGCCGCCGATCACCAGGCAGTATGGCTGCCGCGTGACGCCCAACTCGGCCTCCTCGTCGGCCCGGCGGTCCTGCCAGGAACGGCGGCCCTGCTGCACGCCATGCTCGACGCCCTTCTCGCGCCGCGGCCCGCTGCGCTCCTCGAAGCCCTTCAGCTCGCGCGCCGTGGTGAGCAGGGTCCAGGCCTGGTCGCCCTTGAGGCGCAGGTGCCCATGGCCGCGGACGTGTTCGGTCTCGAAGCCAATCCAGGCCTCGGTCGTGTCGCCGGCCTCGGTGGCAGGCTCCTCCAGGGTCCAACGGCCGGGTCGCACCGCGTCGAGCTGCGCGTCCAGCATGGCGCGGATGGCGTCCTGGCCCTCGAGCGTCGTGATGTTCCAGGTGAAGGCCACCAGGTCGCGCCAGAAGCATGTCTCGGTGAACAGCCCGGCCGCCGCGGCGCTGTCGCGCGCCTCCAGGGCAGCGCCGAACCGGTCGAGCCAAGCGAGCACGCGCTGATCGGCGGCGGACACGCGCTCGGGCGCGAGCAAGGCTGCACTCATAGGTTCCCCTCCCGGTTCTTATGGCCTCGTTGGCGCAAGGACTGTGGCGCAGGGGCCGTGCCAGGCGCAAGGCCCGCCGGCAGGAACGGACGCCGTCAGCCCGCGGGGTGCGGGTCTCGCCACTCCCGCTCGAACGGCAGCCGCCAGGCGTGCGGCGCCACGAGCTGGTGGATCGACTTCGGCCCCCAGGACGCCGTCGGATAAAGCCGGACCGGCGGCGGCGCTTCCAGCAACGGCGCCGACAGCTCCCACAGCCGCTCGATTCCGTCGGCCGTGGTGAACAGCGTGTGGTCGCCGCGCATCGCGTCCAGGATCAGCCGCTCGTATGCCTCCAGCACGTCGCCGATCCGTCCGGTGTCGTTCATGGCGAACTGCAGGCTGAGCTTGTCCAGCCTCATGCCCGGGCCGGGCCGCTTGCCGTAGAACGACAGCGACATTTTGGAGGCGTCCGCCAGGTCGAACGTCAAGTGGTCCGGGCCTTGCGCGCCGACGCCCGACCCCACCGGGAACATGCTTTTCGGCGGCTCCCGGAAGGCGATGGAGATGATGCGCTGCCCCTCCGCCAGCCGCTTGCCGGTGCGCAGATAGAACGGCACCCCGGCCCAGCGCCAGTTGTCGATCATGCATTTCAGCGCGATGAACGTCTCGGTGTCCGATTCCGGGTTCACGCCCTCCTCGGACCGGTAGCCGGCATACTGGCCGCGCACGACATACTTGGGGTCGAGCGGCAGCATACTGCGGAAGACCTTGTTCTTTTCCTCGCTGATGGACGCCGGCTCCAACGCGGTCGGCGGCTCCATCGCCATGAAGCCCAGGATTTGGAACAGGTGGGTCACCACCATGTCGCGGAACGCCCCGGTCGCCTCGTAGAAGCCGATCCGCTTGCCCAGGCCGAGCGTCTCCGGCACGTCGATCTGCACGTGGTCGATGAAGTTGCGGTTCCAGATCGGCTCGAACAGGCCGTTGGCGAACCGGAAGGCCAGGATGTTCTGCGCCGGCTCCTTGCCGAGGAAGTGGTCGATCCGGAAAATCTGGCTCTCGTCGAACACCTCGTGCAGCTTGGCGTTCAACGACCTGGCGCTCGCCAAGTCGGTGCCGAACGGCTTCTCCATGATGACGCGGGACCCCCCGATCAGGTCGGCCTCGCGCAGCAGCCGCACCGCCGACAGAGCCGCGTTGGGCGGCACGCTTAGGTAGTGCACGCGGCGGCTGTCGGCGCCCAGCAGCCGTTCCGCGTTCTCCACCGCCGTCCGCAGCGGGCCGGGGCCGGCGGACAGCGGCACGTAGTCGAGCGTGTCCGCGAACGCCGCCCAGTCGTTCTCGTTCAGCTTCCGGGTGGAAAGCTCGTCGAGCGCCTGGCGCGCGAAGGCGCGGAACCCTTCGGCGTCCATGTCCTCCAGCGAGACGCCGACGATGCGGCAGCCGGGGATGAACCCGCGGCTCGCAAGATGGAACAGCCCCGGCAACAGCTTGCGCCGCGACAGGTCCCCCGTGGCGCCCACGAGGATCACGACCTGCGAATGCTTGGGACCAACCCCCAGAGGAACCTTGCCCATGTTTACCCCGCCGAATGGTGTGCCGGGTCACGCCGGTGACGGAGCGTAGCCCACAACCGTCCTGAAAACTTCGCATGTGCACAAGATTTTCAAGGCTGGGCCATAATGGGCGCGGTTGCAGGGCCGCGGCGGGTTAGGCGCCTAGCGGCGGCAGCTCCCACTCGTTCCTGGCGTCCTGCACGAAATCGACGTTGTGTTCGGCCTTGACCTTGCGGAGTGCGGCGTCCGGGTTGGTCACGTTGAACGCCGAGGTTGCGGCGTCGAACGCCGTGCCCGTCAGCTCATGGCTGATGTTGCCCGCAAGCAGCCGGCCGGCGGCGCTGTCGCTGGGGTAGTGAACGCCGAGCACCTCGCGGTTGCGCGCGACCCGCTCGGCCATGCGGAACACCGGGCCGTCCGGGACGGCGGCGCCCCCCTCCGCATAGCTCATCCAGGCCTGCTCGGGCAGCGCTTGCTGAAGCAGGAGCGCGATGAGGTGGGCTTGCGTGGCGTGCCCGCTCGGGAACGCGGCATGGCCCGGCGGGTCCATCGGCGGCATGATCTTGGAGGATAAGCGCCACGGCCGGGGCCGGTCGAACTCGGCCTTCCAATGCATCGCGACGAACAGCCCGACCGTCTCGCCGATGACGCACAGCGTCCAGGTGCGAGGGTGCGACGAGGGCTTGAAGCCGAGCACGCCGGCGAAGTAGCCGATGAGGTTGTTGCGCTGGGCCACGGCCTCGTCCAGCACGAGCGGGCGATACTCGGCCAACTTGGCGACCTCGTTAAGGTCATCGGCCGGGTCAGCCGGAAGCAGGGCGCTGAGATTGGCCTTCCAGTCCGCCGAGTGCCACGCGCTGCTATGTTTCATGAATTGCGTGAGGACGGCCATGCTCGCGAACGCCGGGTCCCACGCCCGGCCGAGGTAGCTCTTCGCGGGCGCGGGCGCGGCGTGCCAGTTCCAGGGCAGGGGCGTTCCGCCAGGGTCGGGCGGATTGGACGGCGGCCATGCGTTGCCCCGCCACGTTGGCTCAGGGGGCACAGCCTTGAGGGCTGGGGAGATGCCGATTGGGCGGACCACGGGGCTGCCGGTGAGGATGGCAGGTTCAGAACCCGTGGTGCCGGTCGTTCCTGTAGTGCCGGTCGTTCCGGTGGTCCCAGTTGTTCCCGTTGTGCCGGTCGTCCCAGTCGTTCCAGTTGTGCCAGTGCTTCCACTCATCAGAGTCTCCTTGTTTTGATACCGTAACAATAAGAGCGCGCTTGAAGGTTCCTGCGCAAGCTTAATCCGGCAGGCCAGCCTGGCGCAGCCGCTCCGCATACGTTCGTTTCACGTTTTCGTCACGGAACGGCTGCCGGGTTCGTTCCCAGACGCTCATCCGGAACTCCGGCTCCAGCCGCAACATTTCCGCGGCCACGGCCCGGGCTTCGTCCAGCTTCCCATGTGCGGCGAGGCTTGCGGCCAGGATGCGCAGCGTAGCGGTGAACAACGGACACTCAGCCGCCGCAAGCCGGCCCCAACTCGCCGCGGCTGCGTAGTCCTCGGCCACATAGTTGGCGAGGCAAAGGATATTGTGCGTGACGAACAGGCTGCGATCGAGGGGAGAGAGGCGCAACCCCTGTTCGGCGTGCCGTACTGCGTCCTCGGCGGGGCCGATATAGGCAAGTGTCGCGCCTGACAGCGTCCATGCCAAGGCGCTGTTCGCGCTCACGGATATCGCCCGGTCCAGATAGAGCCGCCCAATCTCGGGTTGGTGGAACAAAAATGATTTGACATGCCCGTACACCGCGAGCGCTTGGGCGTTGTGCCCATCAAGCTCAATGGCCCGGCCCGCGAGCACCCCGGCTTGCGCCAAGTCGCCTTCATAGTCGCGCGTGCGCCCCTGCCCAACATTCAGGAGGTGCCACCACGCCGCCCAAGCGCATGGCATGGCGAAGTGCGGGTCCTCGGCCATGGCCAACGCGAGGCTGCGCCGGGCTTGGTCAAAGCCGTCGTCGCCGAAATCGTAGATCGTGTGCAGCGCCCGCAGGGTGTGGTCATAGGCGGTGAAGCTGCCCGGCCGCTTGCGCATCGCGTTGCGCAGCTCGGCGATGCGTACGTTCGGCGCGATGCCGGACACGATCTTGCCGACGATCCGGTCCTGCATGTCGAACAGCTCGCCCGGCGGCGCGGCGGCCACGTCGGTCCAGATCGTCGCGCCGGTCTGCCCGTCAAAAAGCTGCGTGCTGACCCGGATCAACGCCGCCGAGCGCCGCAGGCTCCCGACTAGGACATAGCGCACCCCCAAGGCGCGCGCCGCGTCGCGCGGGTCCGCCTGCTTGCCGCGGAACGCGAGCGTGGAGCCGTGCGCGATCACGAACAGCTCCCCCAGGCCCGCCAGGGACACGATGATGTCCTCGGCCACGCCATCAGCGAAGTAGGCGTCCCCGGGATCGCCGCCAAGGTTATGGAACGGCAGCACGGCGATGGACGGCACGGAACCCTGGCGCGGCACGGCGCGCACGCGGAGCGGCGTTTCCGGCTCCAGCGCGAACACCCGCAACGGCCGCTCGAACCCCCGGAGGTGCCGCAGGCCCAGGTCAATGGACCGCTCGCCCGCGAAGCTGCGCACGAGGTCGTGCACCACCTCCGACATGACGATGCCGCCGGGCACGGCGTGTTCCTGCAGCCGGGCCGCGACGTTCACGCCGTCCCCGTACACGTCGTCCGCGGTGGAGATCAGGTCCCCGAGGTGGACCGCGATGCGAAGCTCGATAACGCCCCCGCTGCTGCCACCGTCATCGTTCGCGGCTTCCGCGGCCGGGTCCTGCAAGGCGCGCTGCACCTCCACCGCCCACTCGACCGCATCGAGCGCGCTGCCGAACTTGGCCAGCACCCCGTCCCCGGTCAGCTTCAGTACCTGGCCGCCATGCGCCTCGGCCTTGGGCCGTATGACGCCGTTCAGGGCCACCATCCAACGGGCATGGGTACCGGCCTGGTCGGCGGCCATCATCGCCGAGAAGCCCACGACGTCGGCGAACGCGACCACGGCCAGGACGCGACGCCCATAAGTGTTGTTCGAGGAAGCGCCCGCCGCATTCATTCCGGGATTCCCAACACCCAAGCCAGCATCCCAGGTTGGAAATGAGCTTGCAAGGCAGCACAAAACGATATCAGAATGAAAAGCTCGAAATCAGCAAAGGCAGGTCCATGCAAGCTCCAGTCGCCCGGCAATTCTTTGTGTCCCGTGCAAGTAGCAACTTGTCGGCGCTGTCGAAAAGCGGCGATGCGGGTGCAAGAAGCTCTGGCAGCCAACTCATGGGCATCATGCCGCCCGGACCCGGGGGCAGCAGCGGGGCGCTTGAGGCCGTGCCGGAGTGGCGTCTCACAGGCCAGTTCGCCGACGCGCTGACACCCACGCAGGAGCAGCGGCTTGAACGGACGCACAACGTGTTCGCTGTCAACCTGCATCCCCAAGAACAGCGCGGGCTCCAGGAAGTCAGCGCCGATGTCGCCAGCGCGTTCCGCGGCCTGGACAGCGGCGTGACGCCGGGAGCCGCCCCACCCATCGCCAGCGCGCTTTGGGCGCCCGGAACGGCGTTCGGCGCCCGCCATCAGGCGGACGCCTTGGTAGGCAAGGCAGCGCTGTTGGCGCACGCGCCGCCGCTCCGGGGCAAGGGCGTCAACGTCGTGGTCGTCGACCAGGGGTTTGACAAGCGCCGCTTCCCCAACGCCGACTTCGGGGGCGGCTGGGGACGGTCCGGGCAGGCGCCAGGGGAGGGAACCAGCGAGCACGCGGCCATGATCGTCCGCAACGTGCTCGACCTTGCGCCGGACGCGCGGATTTTCGACTGCCCGCTGATCCCGGCCGCGGTGCCGGGCCTGGCGCCCAGCATCGCGAACATCCCGGCGTTCCTGGATGACGCCGTGGCGTTGTGGGACGAAATCCTGTTCGTCCTGTGGCTGATCCGCACGCTCGATGTCGATACTGGCCCGTGGGTGTTTGTGAACCCCTGGTCGGTCTATGACCGGCGCAGCGAGGACCCGCTGGGCAGCTACACCGAGAACCGCGGCCACTGGTTCAACCAGCAAATCCAGGACACAATCGACGGCGGCGCCGACGTGGTGTTCGCCGCTGGCAACTGCGGCAGCTTCGGCCCAGACCGGCGCTGCGGCCCTGGCGACCGTGGCCCGTGCCGGAGCATCTGGGGCGCGAACTCGCTGAACGACGCGCTGACCGTCGGCGCGGTCCGGGTGGATGCCGCCTGGCTCGGCTACTCCTCGCAGGGGCCGGGCCAGGAGGCGCTTGGACGCGACAAGCCCGACCTGTGCGCCCCCAGCCAGTTCGCCGAGGACAACGACGCCGCCGCTGTCACCTCCGGCACATCGGGCGCGGTCGGCGTCGTGGGAGGGGCCGTGGCGGCGTTGCGGGGCAAGTGGGACAGCGCCGCGATGAAGCCCCCGGCGCTCAAGGCGCACCTGGCGGGCACGGCGCGGCAGGCCATCGGCACGGGATGGAACGAGCGGTCGGGCCACGGCATCCTCGACCTGGCGGCGGCGCTCGCTTAAGCGTATGCCAGCCCTGGCTGAGTACGCGCGAGACGAAGGAGTTGCGGCCCGAATGATGGACCATCCCACGACAAAGCTGCGCGCGGCGCTGGCGCTGGCCTGCGTCCTCGCGTCCGTCGCCGCCTGTGCGCCGGCGACAACGAACGCCCTGCCGATGAGCACCGGCCCGAACTCCAACCGGGAGCCGCAGCCGGCCAACAGCCTGCCGCGTGGGTTTGATACGGTGAACCCGCTGGCGCCGCGCACCGGCATCGTCGGAACCGCCGGCCGAGGGATATGAACCCGGCAGCCACCGCGGCCAGGATGGCGCGCGTCTGCGCAATGGGGTCGGGCCTGGCCGCCTGCGCCCTCCCAGGCGAGCCAGTCGTGAACCGCATGGGCGTGGACGACGCCCGCTACAACCGGGACCTGGCTGCCTGCAAGGAGCAATCAGGCGTCCTGCCCGGCTTCAGCAACCCTGTCGCCACCTGCCTGACCGGAAAAGGCTACCAGGTCCTTATGGGCCGCTAGCTGCCAGGGGCGGACGCCGCGCCGCGACATCGAGCCTGGCTTCCAGCGCCGCGCCGATGCGCAGGATGGTGCCTTCGTCGAACAGGCGCCCGTACAGGCTGATGGCGTGCGGCACGGTGAAGCGTTCGCCCTCGCCCTTCATGCCCTGGTCCAGCCGCGCCTCGGCCAGCGATAGGCGCTGCCGGGTCGGCGAGGCGCGGAAGCCGCAGCGCATCACGAGGCAGGGATGGCCGGTGAAGTTGGTGATAACCAGCATCGGCCCGGCCAAACAGGGGCCGATGATGGCGTCCACCCCCTGGAACGCCGCGTCCATCGCTTGCATGACCATGCGGCGCAGCCGGTCGAGCTGCACGTGGTCCACCGCCGACAGGAAACGCGCCTTGCGGAAGGTGTTCGGCCACGCCCCCGGCTCCTGCCACGTCAGCCGGTCGTCCTCGTTGTCCAACGTCAGCCGCTCGAACGACGCCGCCGCCTCGGCGAACAGGGTGTTCATCAGCGCGTCATAGGGCAGGTCCGGCCGGGTCAGCGGCACGAGCGTGAGTCCGAGCGCCCGCGCCTCGTCCAGCATGGCGGCGTCCAGCGGGTCGGCGTCGTCGGCCTGGAAATCATCGGGGTAGTAGCCCAGGCGCAACCCGTCCACCGGACCGGCCTGGTAGCCGAACGGCAGGCCGATGCTGCTGGGATCGGCCGCGTCTGCGCCGTTGATCGCGGCCAGCACCAGCGCCGTGTCCGTGACGCTGCGGCACATCGGCCCGATCTTGTCCAGCGTCCAGCACAGCGGCATGGCGCCGGTGCGCGCCACCCGGCCAAAGGTCGGCCGCAGCCCGGTCGTGCCGCAGCGCAGGGACGGCGCGACAATCGAACCCAGCGTTTCGGTGCCGAGGCTGAACCCCACCAGCCCCGCCGCGGTGGCGGAGGCCGAGCCGGCGCTCGACCCGCTGGCGCCCTCGGCCGTGTTCCACGGGTTGCGGGTGACGCCGCCATGCCAGATGTCGCCATACGCCAGCGCGCCCACCGTGGTCTTGGCGACCAGCACCGCGCCCGCCGCCGCCAGCCGGCGCACCACGGCCGCGTCGCTGTCCGGCACCCGGTCCGCCCACGGCTCCGCCCCCCAGGCGGTCGTGATGCCACTGGTGTCGAGCAGGTCCTTGGCGCCCCACGGAATGCCGTGCAGCGGCCCGAGGTTGGTGCCGGCGTCCAGCAGCGCGTCCGCCTGCCGCGCCTGCTGCATGGCGAGGTCCGCGGTGACGGTTGCGATGCACTCCAGGCGCGGCGCGAACCGGGCGATGCGGTCGAGGTACAGGTCAGCCAGCCGCTCGCAACTGATGGCGCGGGCGGCGACCCAGCCGGCCAACTGCGTCACGGGCGCGAAGGCGATGTCCTCGGCGGTGTCGGGCAGCGGGCCTGGATCGTCCGTGGCGGGTTGGAACGGCGCGGTGGGCGGCATCGTCCAGCCCGGCAGGCGCGGGTCGAACCGGGTGGCGGGCGGCAGGCCGTGCGGCAGCGGCACCTCGCGTCGCCGGACCGCCAGGTCGATCTGCGCGGACACGTTGTCCAGCATCATGCCGCGTTCCGCCTCGGTGTACTGGACGCCGGCCATGGTCTCGGCGGCGGCGATGGCGTCGGTGCTCAGCAAGCGTTCAGCCAACTCGTCCCTCGCTCAATCAACGGGCGTGCCGGGCCATGTTGCAACAAGCTGGCCCGCCGGCCAATCCCGGTTGCATCGAGGTTGCAATAGGCGGCATCGAGGTTGCATCGTGGCAGGCCGTTCAACTGAAAGGTCGTCCGATGGCAGCACAAGGCATCATGGCGCGGAAGTCCGTCGCCCAGATCATGGACAGCGGCGACGCCGAGGGTCGCCAGCTATCCAAGACGCTGGGGGCGTTCAGCATCACCGCGATGGGCATCGGCGCGATCATCGGGGCGGGCATCTTCGTGCTGACCGGCACCGCAGCCGCGCAGTATGCCGGGCCGAGCATCATGCTGTCGTTCGTGCTGGCGGCGGTCGCCTGCGCCTTCGTGGGCCTGTGCTACGCCGAGCTCGCGGCCATGCTGCCGGTGTGCGGCAGCAGCTACACCTACACCTACGCGACCCTGGGCGAGCTGTTCGCCTGGATCATCGGCTGGGACCTCGTGCTGGAGTACGCGATGGGCGCCGCCACCGTGGCCGTCGGCTGGTCCGGCTATGTCGTGAGCCTGCTGCACAACTTCGGCATCGACATCCCGCCGGCGTTCGCGGCCGCGCCGGGCACGGTCATCAAGCTCACGGACGGCAGCACCATCAGCGGGATTATCAACCTGCCGGCCGCGCTTATCGTCGTGGCTCTCACGGCGCTGCTGGTGCAGGGCACCAAGGAATCGGCGCGGCTCAACAACGTCATGGTCGCGGTCAAGCTTTTCGTCGTGGTCGCGTTCATCGCGCTCGGCGCAGCCTATGTCAGCACCGCCAACTGGTTCCCGTTCATCCCCGCCAACACCGGCGAGTTCGGGCAATACGGCTGGAGCGGCATCCTGCGCGGCTCGGCGGTCGTGTTCTTCGCCTTCATTGGCTTCGACGCTGTCTCCACCGCCGCGCAGGAGGCCCGGCACCCGCAGCGCGACATGCCGCTCGGCATCCTCGGGTCGCTGGTGGTGTGCACGGTGCTGTACATCGCCGTAGCGGCGGTGCTGACCGGCCTCGTGCCATACACCCAGCTTGACGTGGCCGACCCGATCGCCAAGGGCGTGGACGCCATTGGCCTGACATGGTTTTCGGTGCTCATTAAAATCGGCGCGCTGACCGGGCTTACCACCGTCATCTTGGTGCTGCTGTATGGGCAGAGCCGCATTTTCTACACCATGTCGCACGATGGGCTGCTGCCGAGCCTGTTCTCCCGCATCCACCCGCGCCTGCAGACGCCATACCTCAGCCAGATGCTCATTGGCGGCATCGTGGCCGTGGTCGCCGCCCTGACGCCCATTGGCATCCTGGGCGAGATGGTCAGCATCGGCACGCTGTTCGCCTTTGTCCTGGTGTGCGGCTCGGTGATCTATCTACGCCGCACCGACGCCGGGGTGTTCCGCCCGTTCCGCGTCCCGGGCGTGCCGTTGGTGCCCATCCTCGGCATCCTGTTCTGCCTGCTGCTGATGCTGGCGCTCCCGCTCGTGACCTGGCTGCGGCTGGCGGTCTGGCTGCTGATCGGCCTCGCGATCTATTTCTTTTACGGCCGGTCGCACTCGGTGCTGCGCCATCCAGCGACGGCGCGGGGTTGACAGCCCCGCGTGCCTCGACCTCGCCTCATCGCCGTCAGAAAACCAGGCTTATCACCCATGCCACGCCAACCCAGGACGCGAGGGCAAGCGTTCCGGTGATCATCACCATTAACCCAGGTGACAGTTGCGGTGAGAGTTCGCGTTTCGCTGTGAATGAGTTGTGCAAGATTCAGAATCCTCCCTCGCGTCTTTGTGACGATACTGGTGGCGCACTCGGGGCCTTTCCAAGGCTTGAGTCAAGCGTCCTAAACAAACCCTGACGGCGGGCCGACTTTCTTGACGCGGGAATAGCTGTTCAGAGGCGTCGCTTTTGCGTTGTTCCGCGTGCCGGGTAATTCTACTGATGTCTCATGCACGAAGCGGCGGCCAATTTCCAAGTCCTCGACGTGTTCAGCGGCATCGGAGGACTAAGCCTTGGTCTGCACTGGGCGGGTATGCGAACCATTGGCTTCTGTGAAGCGGACCCGTTCGCCCGCTCCATACTTGCCCGGCACTGGCCGGGAGTGCCCCTCTACACCGATATCCGCTCCCTTACCCTTGCACGGCTGCAAGCGGACGGAGTGTGCCGGCCGGACGTGCTGTGCGGCGGGTTCCCGTGCCAGGACACGAGCCTCGCCGGCCAGGGCGTCGGGCTTGCGGGCGCGCGCTCGGGCTTGTGGGCCGAAATGGCGCGCTTGATCGCCGAGTGCCGACCGCGTTGGGTTCTGGCTGAGAACGTTCCTGGCCTGCGAGGCCGCGGCGCGGACCGGGTGCTCAAGGACCTGGAAGCTCTCGATTACGCCTGCTGGCCGCTGGTGGTGGGTGCTGCCCATGCCGGCGCGCCCCATCGCCGCGCCCGGGTCTGGCTGGTGGCGCAACGGATATCTGCCGACCCCGGTGGCGCGAGACTGGAAATGGGGATCGGCCGCGCAACGCCACCGCCGCCGTGCCTGCCAGTTGAACGACGCGGTGGGTGGCCGGCTGAGCCCGGCCTACGTCGAGTGGATGATGGGCTTCCCGCCGGGATGGACCGGTGCCGGGTCAAGCGGGTCCGCGCGCTCGGCAACGCCGCCGTCCCCGCCAACGCCGCCATGATCGGCCGCGCGATCCGCTTGGCCGACCAGGCGCATGGCCCGCCCGGGCTTAAGCCGCCTGGGCCTTCAACCGCTCCCCGAACAGCTTCCGCAGCTTGGCCACCTTCGGGTTGATGACCGCCCGGCAATACCCGGACCAAGGGTTGCGCGCGTAGTAGTCCTGGTGCTCGTCCTCCGCCCGCCAGAACTGCGTTAGCGGCACGATTTCGGTGACAATGGGCCGGCCCCACACCCCGGCCGCATCGATCTCGGCCATCACCTGCCGCGCCGTCTCGGCTTGCGCGTCCGAGTGCGTCAGCACGATGGAGCGGTACTGTGGCCCCACGTCCGCGCCCTGCTGGTTCGGCGTGGTCGGGTCGTGCAGCGTGAAGAACACCCGCAGGATATCGGCGTAGCTGATGACGTCCGGGTCGAACGTAACCTGCACCACCTCGGCATGCCCGGTGCGCTTGCCGCAGACCTGCTCATAGGTTGGGTTCGGCACGGTGCCGCCGGCGTAGCCCGAAACCGAGCCTTGCACGCCGCGCAGGCTGAGGAACACGGGTTCCAGGCACCAGAAACAGCCGCCGCCCAACGTCGCTTGTTCAGTCGCCATGATGAATTCCCTCCGTAAACCGCAGATGGCGACGGCCTGGCGGCTTTTGAAGGTCGGTTGCGTTGGGTTAGTTGGGCGCGCCAGAACTGGGCGCACCGACCTGTTGCAGTGGATGGGCGCGGGCGAACTCCGGCATCGCCATGCAGGCGTCGTGGATGCGCCGCACCCGTTCATAGGGCGCGAGGTCCACGCCGAAGCGCTGCGCCCCGGCCACATGGCTCGCGAGGCAGATGTCCGCCAGGCCCGGCACGATGCCGGCGATGAAAGGACCCGGCCCCACCAGCGCCTCGTATCCCTCCAGCCCCTTGGTGAACCAATGCGCGTTCCAGGCGGTCCGGCGCGGCAGGTCCCAGCCCTGTTCGGTCAGGTACGCCTGCACCCGCGGCACCACCAGCGGGTGCGTGTCCGCCGCCGTGAGGGCGCACAACGCGCGCACCCGCGCCCGCGCCGCCGCACCGGCCGGCAGCAGCGGCGGGGCCGGATGCGTTTCCTCGATCCACTCCAGGATGGCGAGGGACTGCGTCAGCACGGTGTCGGCGGCGTCGTCCTCGCCGGGCAGCACCAGGGCGGGGACGGAGCCCATCGGGTTGATGGCGCGGTAGTCCGGCTGGTTCTGGTCGCCGCGGTCCAGGTCGATGTTCACGTCCTCGACATCTAGGCCCTTGAGGTTGAGCGCGATGCGGACGCGGTATGTGGCGAGCGAGCGCCAGTAGCTGTATAGCCTCAAGACGGCGCTCCCAGTTCGAGGCGCCGCTCAATGCGGCTCACCCGTGCGTCCAACTCCGATATCAGGATGCCGTGGCCCATGACGGAGGCATGGTAGCCGGTGATGGCTTGGCGCAGGCTGGCCACGTCGTCGCGAAGGCTGGAGACCTCCGCTTTGTCGGCTTTCCGCGCCAACTCAAACTTAACCTCCGCCATGTCCCGCTGTAGCGTCGCTACTTGCCCCTGCAGCGTCGTCACTGCCTCGGCGACGCGGCTCAATAGGCTGTAAACCGCCCCGATATCAACCCCATTTCCGCTCAAACCGCCTACTCCTTCACCGCGCCAGTCAACGAGCTCACATAATACTCCACAAAGAACGAGTATAGCAGCGCCACCGGGATCGACCCGAACAGCGCCCCCGCCATCAACGCGCCCCACTGGTAGTCGTCGCCCTGCACCAGTTGCGTCAGCACCGCGACCGGCACCGTCTTTTTCTCGGACGACTGTATGAACGCCAGCGCGTAAATGAACTCGTTCCACGACAGCGTGAACGCGAAGATGCCCGCGCTGATAAGGCCCGGCACAGCCAACGGCAGCGTGATGCGGCGCAGGATTTGCAGCCGCGTTGCGCCATCGATCAGCGCGCACTCCTCCAGCTCATACGGAATGGACTTGAAGTAGCCGATCAACAGCCAGGTGCAGAACGGGATCAGGAACGTGGGATACGTGAGGATCAGCGCCAACGGGCTGTCGAACAACCCCAGCTTGAACACCATCGTCGCCAGCGGAATGAACAAGATGCTGGGCGGCACCAAATAAGCCAAGTAAATCCCCAACCCCACCCAGTTGCTGCCGCGGAACCGCAGCCGCTGGATGGCATAGGCCGCGAGCACGCTGGCGAAGATGCTGATGCAGGTCGCCGCCGCGGCGACGCCCATGGTGGTCATCAGCCATTGCGGGTAGTCCGTATCGAACAGCAGCTTCTTGACGTTCTGCAACGTCGGCGAGTTCACCCAGAACGGGTTATAGGTCTTGTAGTCATAAAGCTCGTTGTTCGGCTTCAGCGTGGTAATGGTCATCCAATAGAACGGAAACAGCAGCACCAGGATGAACAGCATAAGTGGCACGTACAGCGTGACGATACGCCGCGGGATGCTGTCCCACTGGATCGCGCCCTGACGCTCCTTGACGGTGTTCTGGACAACCTCAGTCATTGCTTTCACCCTGCTGCCACTTGCGCCGGGCCAGCCCGAAGTAACTGATGAGCGTGGCCGCGACCAGGAACGGGATCATCGCCACCGCAATCGCCGCGCCCTCGCCCAGTTGGCCGCCCGGAATGCCGCGCTGGAACGCGAGCGTCGCCATCAGGTGCGTGGAGTTCACCGGGCCGCCGCGCGTGATGGCATAGACCAGTTGGAAGTCGGTGAAGGTGAACAGCACCGAGAACGTCAGCACCACGGACAGCACCGGCATCAGCATCGGCAACGTCACGTTGGTGAAGCGCTGCCACGGCGTCGCGCCGTCAAGCATGGCGGCCTCGTACAACGACGGCGAGATGGTCTGCAACCCGGCCAGCAAGCTGATGGCCACGAACGGGATGCCGCGCCAGATGTTGGCCGCAATCAACGACAGCCGCGCGTGCCACGGGCTGCCGAGGAAGTCGATGTTGGTGTCGATCAGCCCCCAGCTTTTGAACACGTAGGATATGATCGAGAACTGCGGGTCGTAGATCCACCAGAACGCAATGGCGGACAGCACAGTCGGCACGATCCACGGTATCAGCACGATGGCGCGGATCAGCGACTTGAACGGGATATTCTGGTTCAGCAGCAACGCAAGCCATAGTCCCAGCCCGAACTTCCCGACTGTCGCCACGCCAGTATAGAACAGGGTATTGGTGACGCTCAGCCAAAAAATACGGTCGTTCCATAAGCTCTCGAAGTTCTCCAACCCAACCCAAACGCCGCTTCGCCCGATCCGCGTGTCGGTGAACGCGAGCCACATGCCGAGGCCCAGCGGATACGTCAGGAACACCAGCAGCAACGCCATCGCCGGGAACAGGCACAGCGCCGCCAGGAAGCCGCGATGGTCGAACAGCCGGATCAGCCAGGTGTTCTCCGGCGGCGACCAGCGCCATGGGTGCGCCGCCGGGTCCTGTGGCCGGGCGCCCGGGCGCACTATCCCGGCTGGTATGACCGCTTCCTCGCTCATGGCTCCCCCGGGGCGCTGCTTTCCAGCAGTATGCGCGCCCGCGCCGTCCAGGGCTAGCGCGCTCGCATCTTGCTCCAGGCTCGCAAATCCCGCGCTTTGTGTCCGCACAACGCGCAATTGGTCGCTCTGTTAATAACTCGGAAGGCTTTTGCCCATAAAGTCCCGCAAGAATGTCTTGTGAGGACCCCGTCTTGTGCTTCGGCCCCGCTCTGCAACGGCTGCTCCCATGATTTCGGGCGGTATGGCCGTACGACCCTCCGCCAGCCCTGACGCCGTGCTGCGCGCCGCGGTCGCCGAGGTGTGCGACCAGCTTTCGGCCGTGCTGAACGGCGGCGTTGCCCAGACTACCACTGTCCTTGCCCTGGACCCGCTCGCCCAGCGGTTGTCGCAACTGGCCAGCAAAATGATCGCCGTCACCACCGAGGCGCTGCAACAGGCCCAGGCGCGCGAGACCGACCTGCGCGACGCGCACCGCGTGGCCCGCGTCGGCACGTGGCGCCGCATGATCGACACCGACGTGCTGTACTGGTCAACCGAGCTGCACCGCATGTCCGGCACTGACCCGGCCGCTTATATCCCGAGCCATGCCCGCAACCTGGCGCTGATCCATCCCGATGACCACGCAATCGTCCTGGCGCAGCAGCGCCGGGTCCTGGAAACCGGGGAGCCTGCCGAGTACGAGTACCGCGTGCCGCAGCCGGACGGGTCGGTGCAGTGGCGCTTCGTCGAGGTGCGGGCGGAACTGGGCCGGAGCGGACGCCCCGTGGCGCTGCGCGGCGTCGTGCAGGATGTCACGGACCGCAAGGCCGCGTCCGCGCACCTGCATCACCTCGCGCACTTCGACGCGCTGACTGACCTTGCCAACCGCACGCAGCTTGCCCGCAGCCTGCAGGAACACATCGCACGCGCCTCCCGGACCGACCAGCGGCTGGCGGTGCTGACGCTCGACCTCGACGGCTTCAAGGGCGTCAACGACCTGCACGGCCACGCCGCCGGCGACCGCCTGCTGCAGCTCGTGGCGGACCGCCTGCGCGCCGGGCTGCGCGAGGGCGACACCGTGGCCCGCCTGGGCGCGGACGAGTTCGCCATCGTGCAGACCGAGGTCGGCCAGCCCGAGAGCGCCCGGCACCTGGCGGAGCGGCTGGTGGCCCTGCTGGGCGAACCGTACCATCTCCCCGGCATCGAGCACCCGGCCTGCGTCACCGCATCGGTCGGCATCGCCTTGTTCCCAGACGACGCGCCGGCCGGACAGGATGCGGCGGCAAGCCTGCTGGCGGCGGCCGACACGGCGCTGAACCGGGTCAAGCGCGGCAGCCGCAACGGCCACGCCTTTTTCCATGCCAAGCTGGACGGCCAGCAACGCGCCCGCTGCGCCTTTGAGCAGGATTTACGCCTGGCCCTGCCGCACAACGAGCTGTCCCTGGTGTTTCAGCCGCAGGCGAACGCCGCGACCGGCGCCGTGCTGGGGTTCGAGGCGCTGCTGCGCTGGACCCATCCGGTGCGCGGCGTCGTTCCGCCCGCGACGTTCATCCCGGTCGCGGAGGCCATCGGCATCATCGTGCCAATCGGCGCATGGGTGCTGCGCCAGGCCTGCGCGGAGGCCGCCCGTTGGCGCGCCCCGCTCCGGATTGCGGTGAACGTCTCCGCGCTGCAAATCCAGCAGGATGACCTGCCTGCCCTCGTGATGCTGGCGCTGGCGGAGTCTGGGCTTGACCCGGCGCGCCTCGAGCTGGAAGTCACCGAAAGCGTCCTGCTCGGCCATGCAGGAGGGTCGCCGGACGGGGCGCCGGACCGCGCAATCGCGGCGCTGCGCCGGGTGCGGGACCAGGGCGTGCGGGTGGCAATGGACGACTTCGGCACCGGGTACTCGTCGCTGGCAAGCCTGCGGGCGTTCCCGTTCGACAAAATCAAGCTGGACCGCGGCTTCGTCGCGGACTTGGGCAACAATGACGGCGCGGATGCCATCGTGCGCGCGGTGCTGGGCTTGGGCCGTGGCCTGAACTTGCCGGTGGTGGCCGAGGGCGTGGAAACCGCGCACCAGGCGGCGGCGCTCCGGGCCGCTGGCTGCGACGAACTGCAGGGCTACTTGATCGGCCGTCCGCTGCCAATCAGCGCGTATGCCGGCCTGACCTCCGAGGCCTGCCGGCATCACGCTCAATAAGCCGCCGTTTAGGCGCGGCCCGTCTCGGACCGGGACGGGCCGCGCCTGCGTGCCTCAGGCCCGGTAATAGCGCTTCGCCCGCCGCTCCGCCTCACGCGCCGCGTCCTGCGGCGTGCTCGCCCCGGTGCTCGCGGCGGCCACCATGTCCACCATCACGTAATCCGCCATGACCGCGCCCGACTGCTCGGTGATCGCGCCTGGCCAGGCGTACCACAGGCTCCGCTCCATGGTGTCCTTGTAAAGCTCAATTTTCGGGTCGGACTTCCAAACGTCGCTTGACGCATAGGCCTTGAGCGGCTGGCCCCAGTAGCCAAAGCTGCCGGTCAGCCATTTGTCGTACTGGTCCGCCTCCATCATGTAAGCAAGGTAGGCCTTGGCGGCGTTCGGAAACTTGGTGTGCTTGAACGCCATGGCGTTGATCGCCAACGCGCCCTCCGTGGACCGGCCGACCGGGCCGACCGGCATCTTGGCGTGGTTCAGGTCACGGCCGATGGCGGCGATCTTGGGGTCGGTGCTGTTTTTCGCCGAGTAGTACAGCGACACGCCATTCTGCGTCGCGCCGACCTCGCCAGCCAGCAACGCCTTGTTGTTGCCGGTGTCCAGCCAGGCGTTGGTGCCGGGGATGAACGTTTTGTACAGCTCGGCCGACAGCTTCAGCGCCTCGACCGTTTCCTTGCTGTTGATGATGACCTTGCCGGCCTCGTCCGTCATCTGGCCGCCATGCGACCACACCAGCCAGTGGCAATACGCGTTCGCGTCGCCCACCGCGTGCCCGGACGCGAACCCGGCCGGGTGCCCGGTCTTCTGCAGCTTGCGGCACATGTCCAGGAACCCGTCGAGCGTGGTCGGGAACGCGTCGAAGCCGATTTCCTTCAGCCAGCTCTCGCGGTAGATCGCCAGCCCGCCGCTGGCGCCCATCGGCAGCGCCAGCCACTGGTTGGTGCCGAACTTCTTGCCGTACTTCTCCGCCAGCGGATACCAGCCGCCATACTTCTTGCCCAAGTAGTCCGCGACATCGGTCAGGTCGAGCACCTTCTCCGCATACAAATGCGGATCATCGGTCCAGCCCACCACCACGTCCGGCCCGGCGCCGGTGTTGGCCGTCACCGCGGTCTGTGGCCGCAAGTCCTCCCAACCCGCGAAGTCGATCCGCACCTGCACGCCCATCGCGTCGGCGAACTTCTTGGTGTTCTCGCGGAAAATCACCTCGTCCGGCTCCACGAACTTGGCCGGCCGCAACACGCGCAACGATGCGCCTTTCTCAATCGGCAGGTTGAGCGGCGGCACGTCCGCGGTCGGGATCGCCGCACGGCTCTGGCCGATCAGTCCAGCCGCCGTCAGCGCGCCAACGCCAATGCCTAAGCCCCGGCGGGTGATGTTCTGCATTTGTTTTGCCTCCCTTATGAGTTTCTTAACTATTTGGACGCATAATGTTCCCACAGCGAAGTCGGGGAGCCAAGTCGGGAAAAGTTCAGGCCACCAAACGCGCTCCGGTATCGCGGTCGAACAGGTGAACCAGCGCCGGGTCGGCCGTGACGGTGATCGGCTCGCCGGGACGGGCCATGACGCGCTCACGGAACGCGCCCATCACGCTGAGGTCGCCGAGCCGCCCATGCACCTGCGTCTCGGACCCTGTCGGCTCCACGACCTGCACCAGCAGCGGCACGCTCGCCAGGGCGTGCCCGTTGGCAAGCTGCAGGTGTTCGGGCCGCACGCCATAGATCGCCGGACGCCCGTTGTCGTTGCCCAGGCCCGGCGGCAGCGGCCACAGGCTGCCGCCCTGCGCGCGGAAGCCGCTGGGTTCGATGGTGCCCGGCAGGAAGTTCATCGCCGGGCTGCCGATGAACCCGGCCACGAACTGGTTGGCCGGATGGTCGTACAGCCCCAGCGGCGACCCGGTTTGCTCCACCCGGCCACCATTCATCACCACGATTTTGTCGGCCATCGTCATCGCCTCGATCTGGTCGTGCGTCACATAGATCGTGGTGGTGCGCAGCCGCTGGTGCAGGTCTTTCAGCTCCGCCCGGGTCTGCACGCGCAGCTTCGCGTCCAGGTTGGACAGCGGCTCGTCGAACAGGAACACCTGCGGGTCCCGCACGATGGCGCGCCCCATCGCCACCCGTTGCCGCTGCCCGCCCGACAACTGCCGCGGATAGCGGTCCAGCAGGCCCGCGAGGCCCAGGATGCCCGCCGCGCGGTTCACCCGCTCGTCCATTGCCGCCTGCGGCGCCTTTGCCAGGCGCAGGCTGAAGGCCATATTGTCCCGCACCGTCATATGCGGATACAGCGCGTAGTTCTGGAACACCATGGCGATGTCCCGCTGCTTGGGCGGCACCTTGTTCACCACGCGCCCGCCAATCGCGACTTCGCCGCCGTCGATCTCCTCCAGCCCGGCGATCATGCGCAGCAGCGTGCTTTTGCCGCAGCCGCTTGGCCCGACCAGCACGGTGAACTCCCCGTCGGCGATCTCGATGCTGACGCCGTGCAGGATGGCGGTGGAGCCGAATGCCTTCCGCACCTCGCGGATCGAAACAGTGGCCATGCGCGGACGTCCCCTAAACCGGGCGTGCTTCGGCCCTTGTTAGGACCATATGCGACGCCGATCCGCTGTGCCAGCCTTTCAAGCGCCTCAGCCTTCAAGCAGCGCGGTCACGCGCTCCACCCGGGCGGCGGGGTCCGGCAAGGCCAGCGGAACCACGACCCGCTCGCCCTTGACCGTGCCGAGCGCCGCCAGCTGCGCGAGGCCGTCCGGCGTCGCGGGGGTCAGCGCCACGGCATGCGGACCCAGATCGGCCTGCGCCACCCCGGCGGCCTGGCTCATGGTCCGTAGCCGCGCCAACGCCAGCAACGTGGCCAATGCGTCCGGCACCGGCCCGAACCGGTCCGCCAGCTCCTCAGCGAAATCCGCCACCGCCGTTGGGCTGCCCAGCCGCGCGAACCGGCGATATAGCGTCAGCCGCAGGTTGGCCTCCGGCACGTAGTCCTCCGGGATGCGCCCGGCCAGGCCAGTGCGCAGCACCGGCGCCGGCGGCGCGGGCCGCTCGCCCCGCTGTTCCGCCATGGCGCGGGCCAGGAGGTCTTGGTACAGCTCCGTGCCGATGGCGCGCACGTGGCCGGCCTGCGTCTCGCCGAACAGGTCGCCGGCGCCGCGCAGGTCCATGTCCGCGGCTGCCACCGCGGCCCCTGCGCCGAGGCCGGACAGCGTCTCCAAGGTTTGCAGCCGCCGCTGGCTCGCCTGCGCCAGCCAGCGGCCGGGTTCGGTCAGGAAATACGCCGCGCCCCGCCGCGCCCCGCGTCCCACCCGGCCGCGCAACTGGTGCAACTGCGCCAGCCCGAATCGGTCCGCGTTGGCGACCAGCATCAGGTTGGCGCGCGGGATGTCCAGCCCGGCCTCGATGATGTTGGTCGCCAGCAGGACATCCCCGATGCCATCCGCGAAGCCGGTGACCGCGTCCTCCAGCGCCTCCGCCTTCATCCGGCCGTGCGCCACCACGACGCGCAGCTCCGGCGCCAACTCCGCCAGCCGCGCCTGCATGGCGTCGAGGTCACCGATGCGCGGGCATACCACGAAGCTCTGCCCGCCGCGCCGCCGCTCCCGCAGCAGCGCGTCCCGCACCACCGCTGTGTCCCACGGCAGCACGAAGCTGCGCGTCGGCTGCCGCTGCGCCGGGGGCGTGGCAATGACGCTCATGTCGCGCAGTCCCACCAGCGCGCCCTGCATGGTGCGCGGAATCGGCGTCGCGGTCATCACCAGCAAATGCGGGCGTGCGGCCCGGTCCGCGCCGGCCAGCCGCCGCTTGTCGTCCTCGCCGAACTGTTGCTCCTCGTCGATCACCACGAGGCCGAGCCGCGCGAACCGCACCCCGTCCGCCGCTAGCCCGTGCGTGCCCACCACCACGCCGACGCTGCCGTCCCGCAGGCCCCGCAGCACGGCGCGCCTTCCCGGGGTCGCGCCGCCGCGGATCAGCCCCTCCACCCGGACGCCGGCGCCCTCGAAACGCCGGCGGAAGCTCTCAAGGTGCTGGCGCGCCAACACGGTGGTGGGCGCGGCCACCAGCACCTGATGCCCGGCCAACGCCGTGGCGGCGGCGGCGCGCAACGCGACCTCGGTCTTGCCGAACCCCACGTCGCCGCACACCAGCCGGTCCATCGGCCGCCCGCTCCTGAGGTCCGCGAGCGCTGCCTCGGTCGCCGCGCGCTGGTCAGCGGTCAGCGGGTATGGGAAGCGCCGGGCGAATGCGGCGAGCGCCGGCGCGGGCGGGTCCAGCACCGGCGCCGTGGCGGCGGCGCGGGCGGCGGCAGCCTCCGCCAACTGCGCCGCGGTCCGCGCCGCCTCGGCCTCGATCTCGGCGCGCTTGCGGCCCCACGCCTCGCCACCGATGCGGTCCAGCGGCACGCAAGCGCCGTCCCCGCCATAGCGCCACACCCGGTCCAGCTCGTGCACCGGCGCCAGCAGCTCCGCGCCGTCCGCGAACTCGAGCGCGATGCGTTCCTCGGGCGCGCCCTCGGCGTCCACCGTGCGCAGGCTGGACAGCCGGGCCACGCCGTGGTCCGCGTGCACCACGATGTCGCCGACGCGCAGGTCGTCCTCCGGCAACGCGAACCCAGCGCCCTGGCCCGGCGTCCGCGCCAACGGCCCGACCGGCACCAGCAGCAGCCCCGGACGGCGCAACCCGGCCGCAATGTCCAGTTGCAGCACCGCCACCCCGCCCGCCGTGGCGCAAGCCCAGTTGGCCGCGACCCGCGCCTCCAGCCCGCGCCGCCCAAGGCTCGCGGCCACCCGCTCCGGCCCGTGCGGCGTCGCGATCACCACCGGCTGCGCCACGCCCGCCTCCTGGGCCATCCGCACCAGGTCAGTGATGCGCTTGGGCGGCGGCACGGCCTCGCCGGCGTCATCGGGCGGAACTAGGCGCGGGCGGCCGGCCAGCGCGGTCCCGGCCTGCGCGGCGGTAAGGTACAAGCGGGCCGGCTTCGGCGCCCAGGGCGCGTCCGGCGTCGCGCGGCGTGCGGCGCTGGCGGCGGCGTAGGCGTCGGCGATCATGTCCGCCCCGGCCGCCCAGCGCTCCGGCACGGCGTCATCCCAGTATGCCGGCGCGCGGGGCAGCAGGTTGAACACGGGAACCAGGCGCTCGGGCGTCGCGTCCGCCGCGGCCGGGGCAGCGTCCTCGTTCGCGTCCGCCTGATCCGGGTGCGCCATCATCTCGGCCGCCGCCTCCACGTCGCTGCTGTCGAGATGCCGCTCGGTCGCCGGGTGCAACGTGACATCGTCCAGGCCGCTCGTGCTGCGCTGGGTGACCGGATCGTAATGGTGCAGCCCGGTGATGCGCCGGTCCTCCGACAGCTCGATCCGCACCGGCAGGGCGTCGGCCGCCGGGAACAGCTCGACGGTGCCGCCGCGGAGCGCCACCTCGCCAGCCTCGTCCACCCGCTCGTCCCAATGGTAGCCCCGCTCGGCCAGCGCCAGGCGCAGCGCGTCGAAGTCCAGTCGCTCGCCCAGGCGCAGCGTCAGCCCGGCGCCGGCCCAGTCCGCCGGCGGACGCACCCGTTGCAGCACGGCGGCGGCGCTGGCCAGCAACAGGCGCGGCCGGGACGCGGGCGCAGCCAGCGCCATCAGCGTGCGCGTCCGCCGTCCGATGATGGCGGGCGAGGGCGCGACCCGGTCATACGGCAGCGCGTCCCAGGCCGGCAGCGCCAGCACCTCCACCCCGTCCGCGAACGCCGCCGCGAGCGCCGCCACCCGCTCCAGCCGCGGCCCGCTGCGCAGCACGGCCATGACGGCGCGGTGCCGGCCGGCCTGCTCCAGCAGCCAGAGCGCCAATGCTGGTTCAGGAAGCGGGGCAGGTTCAGGAAGCGGGGCAGGTTCAGGAAGCGGCGGATGTTCAATCATCGGGCCGAGATAGGGGGCGTCCCGGAACCGGCAATCCAGCGGTGGCGGCCCGCTCGCGGCCTTGTCAGGAGGTAGCGCGCTACCGCTGCCCGCGCTGCCGGTTCACCTCAAGCTCCAGCGGCGTCAACTGGAACCCGACCTGGATCCGGTACGCCGCCGCCGTCTTGGCGCCCGACACCGGCAGGCGCAGCTCCACGGCGTCGCCGGCCAGCCGTAGCCGGTCGGCGTTGGGCGGGAACTCGGCGTTCAGCGTGAACACCTGTTTGTCCAGGATTTGCTCCCCGTCCAGCACCGCCACGAAATACGCGACCTGCGCCGTGCGCCCGGGCGCCGCCGGGCCGCGGGTCAGCTCCATGCCGACCGAGACCGTGGTAGAGACAATGCCGTTCCCGTCCGCCTTGCAGGACCCGTTCAGCCCGGTGATCCGCGCGTCCAGCACCGCGTCCGTCAGGTCCCGCCCTGTGCCGCGGAACCGCGTGAGGTCCGCCGCGTCCCGCACGATGGCCGCGCCGGGACAGGCTGGCGCAAAGTTGTCCGCCGGCTCGCCGCAGCCGAACAGCGCAAGGGCAAGAAGGGGCGCGGGTCTCAAGAAGTGGGATGCAGGCATTCGGCTCTCCGGGGATCGCGTTTTGGACGGTGCGCCCCCAGTTGTAGCGGTAGGAGCGCGGCGGCATAGTGCGCCGCGCCTGCAGACCGGGAACCATGCCCCAATTATCCATCGCCCCGCTTCCAGACATGCGTGTGATCCTGGCCGGCCCCCGTGGGTTCTGCGCCGGGGTGGACCGCGCCATCCGCGTGGTGGAGGAGGCCATCCGCCGCCACGGCGCGCCGGTCTATGTCCGGCACGAGATCGTGCACAACCGCACCGTGGTCGAGGCGCTGGAGGCGCAGGGCGCGGTGTTCGTGGCGGAGCTGAATGAGGTTCCAGCCGACGCGCATGTGGTGTTCTCGGCACACGGCGTGCCCAAATCCGTGCCGGCGGAGGCCGAGCGCCGGCGCCTCAACTACTTCGACGCCACCTGCCCGCTGGTCAGCAAGGTGCACCGCGAGGCCGAGCGGCACTTCGCCGACGGCGGCCCGGACACCCGGCATATCCTGATGATCGGCCACGCCGGGCACCCGGAGGTGGTGGGCACCATGGGCCAGTTGCCGCCCGGCAGCGTGACGCTGGTGCAGGACGTGGACGATGCTCGCACCGTCCAGCCCGTGACGCCGGGCCGGCTTGCGTTCATCACCCAGACCACGCTGTCGGTCGATGACACCGCGGACATCGTGACGGTGCTGCGGCAGCGTTTCCCATCCATCGAGGGGCCGAAACGGGAGGACATCTGCTACGCCACCACCAACCGGCAGGCAGCGGTGAAGGCCGTGGCGCCGGAGTGCGACTTGGTGCTGGTGATCGGCAGCTCCAACAGCAGCAACTCCCAGCGGCTGCGCGAGGTGGCGGAGCGCGGCGGCGCCAAGCGCGCCATCCTGCTGCCGCGCGCCGACAGCCTGGACTGGTCGGCGCTGGAGGGCGTGCAGACCTTGGGCCTCACCGCCGGCGCGTCGGCGCCCGAGAGCCTGGTGCAGGAGCTGCTGGGCCGGCTCGGCGACCGCTACACCTTGCAGGTCGAGGAGCGGCGCGTCACCCAGGAGGACGTGGTGTTCAAGCTGCCGCCCAACCTTTGCTGACACAATTTATGCTGAGAAGCCCGCGAGCCAACGCCGCCTGACATGGCTGTCTACACCGAGGTTACCGACGACGCGCTGTCCGCCTTTCTGCTGGAGTACGACCTCGGCACCGCCGTCGCGTTCCGCGGCATCGCCGAGGGCGTGGAGAACAGCAACTTCCAGCTCCGCACCACCGCCGGCGACTATATCCTGACCCTGTATGAGAAGCGGGTGGACGCCGCCGAGCTGCCCTGGTTCCTCGGCCTCATGGAGCACCTCGCCACCCGCGGCATCACCTGTCCGCAGCCGGTGCGCGGGCGGGACGGCGCCAGCCTGCGCCGCCTTGCGGGCCGTCCGGCCTGCATTACCACGTTCCTGCCCGGCGTCTGGCCGCGCCGCGTGCGGCCCGAGCATTGCGGACCCCTCGGCGCGGCGCTCGCGGGCCTGCACCGGGCCGGCGTGGACTACGCGCCCACCCGCGCCAACGCGCTCGGCCCCGATAGCTGGGCGTCGCTGCTGGAACGTTGCGCGGACCGGGCCGACGAGGTGCAGCCGGGCCTGCACGCGGAGCTTCGGGCCGCGTTGCAGCGCATCGCCGGCGCCTGGCCCACGGACCTGCCGCGCGGGCAAATCCATGCGGATTTGTTCCCGGACAACGTGTTTTTCCTGGATGGCCGACTGTCCGGCCTGATCGACTTCTACTTCGCCGCCACCGACCTGCTGGCGTACGACGTCGCGGTCTGCCTGAACGCCTGGTGCTTCGAGCCGGACTACAGCTTCAACGTGACCCGCGCCCGCGCCCTTTTGGCCGGCTACGCCGCGACCCGGCCGCTGTCATGCGCCGAACAGGCCGCGTTGCCGGCGCTGTGCCAGGGCGCCGCGCTGCGCTTCCTGCTGACCCGGCTGTTCGACTGGCTGAACCACCCGCCGGGCGCGCTGGTGACGCGCAAGAACCCAGTCGAGTACCTCCGCCGCCTTCGCTTCCACCTCAGTTGCCCGGACGCGCGCGCCTATGGCCTCTGAAAAGGCTGGGGATGTCGTCGAAGTTTGGACCGACGGCGGCTGCAAGCCCAACCCCGGCCCAGGCGGCTGGGCCGCCATCCTGCGCTTCGGCGCGCACGAGCGGGAGCTGACCGGCCGCGACCCCGCCACCACCAACAACCGCATGGAGCTGACCGCCGCCGCCGCCGCGTTGGAGGCCTTGACCCGGCCCTGCCGCGTGGTGCTGCATACCGATAGCGAGTACCTGCGCAACGGCGTGACCCGCTGGAGCACCGGCTGGGTCCGCCGCAACTGGCGCAACGCCTCCGGCGACCCAGTGGCGAACATGGACCTGTGGCGCCGGGTGCTGAACGCCGCCCGTCCGCACGAGATTGACTGGCGCTGGGTGCGCGGGCACGCAGGCGACGCGATGAACGAGCGGGCGGACGTGCTGGCGACGCGGGCGCGGGATGGGGTTTGAACTTACAAAACCCTGCCACACAATAAAATTGAGTTCTGTGCATAGGTACTCGCAAAAGATTGTTTTTTCTCACGGAAACGTGTATATTGCCATTATTGGTTTGAAACAGGCGTAAATGCCAACTGCGTTCGACAAAATCCGCACGTTTATCCGTCAGTGAGAACGCATTCTGCTTTCATATTACTTGGAACTATTTTGGAGTGGGTTGGTGTCCGGTAAAATTAATTGGCAGAAGGGTCACGCCAAGAAAATGGCCATTAGAAATGGTGCAGAGCCAATCACGCAGGAGGATCGGACCATCATATCCGGGCGGTTGAACTCTTCTGGCGGTCTGCTCCGCCGAGTGCAAGACCGAACGTCGCACCCTATGTTGAATCCTGTAGGCCACGGGGTAAAGGAAACTGAAGAAGAGGCGCGGAGGGCCGTTCAGAGGATTGAAGCGGAGAAAGCGACAGACAAGCTTCTTCGCATAATCGCTCAGGCGAAAGCTGCCGAGCAACGGCAGAACCGTCAAAAAGAACCAGGCGGCATAAGGGGTGTGACAGCCTACATCTACTCTGCCGTACCCTTACAAGCCGATAAGGTGAGCCAAGTTATCCAGACAACTGGTCGCAAAACGACCGTTGTTCGCGTCGAGTACAAGTCCCCAGCGCGGGCGGCTGATAGAACTGCGCAGCCGCTAATCATCCATTCACCCGCACCCAGCCTCCTGAAACCGTAGACTCCGCAATAGCATGGACGGTGCGCTCAATCGCCAGCCCCTTTGCAAACGACGTCGGCGGAGCAGCGCCACCCGTAATGGCGCGCAAAAGCTGCGCCGCCTCAGCCACTTTGAGGTCATTGAAACCCAGCCCATGACCCGGCGCAGGGCAGAACCGGCCGTATGGCGGGTGCAGCGGCCCGGTCAGGATGGTGCGGAAGCCGCGGGTCGCCGCCGGGCCGTCCGCCTCGAACAGCAGCAGCTCGTTCATGCGTTCCTGGTCGAACGCCAGCGTGCCGTGCGTGCCGTGCACCTCCCAGGCCAGGCGGTTCTTGCGGCCCCAGGCCACCCGGCTGCTCGACAACGTGCCGCTCGCGCCACTAGCGAAGCGCACGAGGGCGGACGCCGCGTCCTCGTTCTCCACCGGGCGGGATTTGTCCGGCGCGCCTTGCAGCGAGCGGGTGGGGTGCACGGTCTCCATGTCGCCGCAGACGCGCAGGACCGGGCCGGCCAGCATCTGCGCCACGCTCACCAGATGACACATGAGGTCGGCCAGCACGCCCAGCCCGGCCTCGGCCCGGCGGTAACGCCAGGACCACGGCAGCGCGGGGTCGGCGGAGTAGTCCTCGTCCATCACGCCGCGGAACTGCGCTACCCGGCCGACCGTGCCGGACCGGATCAGCCGCGCCGCGTGCTCGACGGCGGGGTTGCGCAGGTAATTGTAGCCGAGCGCCGCCACGCCGGGAGCGTCCGCCGCCGCCGAAGCCATCGCCTCCGCGTCGGCCAGCGTCAGCGCCATCGGCTTCTCGCACCAGACATGCTTGCCCGCCCCGAGCGCCGCCAGCGCGACCTCCTTGTGCATAGCGTTGGGCAGGGTGATGGACATGACCGCGACCGCCGGGTCGGCCACCACTTCGCGCCAGTCGGCGACGGCACGCGCGAAGCCGAACCGCTCCGCCGCCCGGGACGCCGCGCCCGCGTCGGCGTCGCACACCACGGCCAGCTCGGGCAGCGGCACGTCGTCGAACACCGCGCCCACCGCGCGCCAGGCAAGGGCGTGGCAGCGCCCCATGAAGCCGGTGCCGATGACGCCGACGCCGATCCGGTCTGGCATGTCTGTCACCAACCCAGGAACGCGTGCTCCGGGGCAACGGTGAACCGCCACTCGCGCACCGGGCCGGCCATGACGTTCAGGTAAAACAGGTCGAACCCGTGCGGCGCGCCGACCGGATGGTAGCCGCGCGGCACTAGCACCACGTCGCGGTCACCGACAGCCATCGTCTCGTCCAGGGAGCGGTCATCGGTATAGACCCGCTGCACGGCAAACCCATCGGGATGCGCCAGCCGGTGGTAGTAGGTTTCCTCCAGGTAGGTCTCACGCGGCGGGTCGTCCACGTCGTGCTTGTGCGGCGGGTAGCTGGACCAGTGGCCGCCCGGCGTCACGACCTCCACCACCAGCAACGTCTCGGCCACGCCGGTGTCGGGCAGGATGTTGCGGACATGGCGGGTGTTGGTCCCGGCGCCGCGGGTTTCCTGACCCACGTCGCCGGGGGCGATCAGTCGCGCCGGGAGGCCGCCCTTGCCCGGCGAGGTGCAGACCGCCAGCTCGCACCCGTCCGCCGCGGCGCGCACGTCCCATGGCGCGCCGGCCGGCACGTACACCGACCATGGGCTGCCCTCGAACGGGGAGCTGCGCCCGCCGATCTCGCCGAAATCCTGGCCGTCCGCGCGCACCGCGGCGTGGCCGGACATCAGCACCAGACAGGTTTCGCGGCCTGCCTCGTGCCGCGTGGCCGCCTGGCCCGGCGCAAGGTCCAGCACCTCGAACCCGACATAGCGCCAGCCCGCGTTCTCCGGCGTGATGCGGTGGACCACGCCATCCGTGCCGCGCGCCGGGCGTCGCAGCAGACCGCTCACGCCGCCTGCCTCAACCCGGCATCCGAGAGGCAGCGGCGCAGGTTGGCATAGCCCATGCGCGCATACGTCAGCGGGTTGGCGCGCGCCGGGTCCTGTTCCGCCTCGATCACCACCCAGCCCACATAGCCCGGCAGCGCCCGGAACACCGCCGGGTAGTCCACCGCCCCGTCGCCCGGCACGGTGTACACGCCCTCGACCACGGCGCGCAGGAAGCTCCAGTCCTCCGCCTGCGCGCGGGCCATCACCTCTGGGCGCACGTCCTTGGCGTGGACGTGGAAGATGCGCTCCCGGTAGCGAGCCGCGAGCGCCGCCGGGTCGGCCCCGCCCCAGGTGGCATGGCCGGTGTCCAGCAACAGGCCGACCGAGGGGCCGGTCGCGGCCATCAGGGCGTGGATGTCGTCCGCGTCCTGCACCACGGTGCCCATGTGGTGGTGGTAAACCAGGCGCACGCCCTCGTGGAGCGTCGCGTCGGCGACGGCGGTCATGCGGGCGCCGAACCCGGCCCACTCGTCCCGGCCCAGCACGGGGCGGCGCGACAGCGGCTGGCCCATGTCGCCGTGAATGGCGTTGCTGGTCTCGGCGAACACCAGGACGGACGACCCCATCGCCTTCAACAGGTCAAGATGCGGGCGGAGCGCGGCCAGCTCCGTGTCCGCGTCGCGCCGCAGCAGCGCGGCCGAGTGCCAGCCCGAAACGCAGGCCATGCCGTACGGATCGAGCGCGGTCCGCAGCGCCGCCGGGTCGCGGGGGAACTTGTGGCCCAGCTCCATGCCCTCGAAGCCAACGTCCCGGGCTTCGGCCAGGCAGGTCTCCAGCGGGGTGTCGCCGCCCAGCGCGCGCATGTCGTCGTTGGACCAGCCGATTGGGTTCGCGCCGATGCGGATCGTCATGTGCTTAGTCTCCGAGGTGCTGCCGCGCCATCGCGGCCTCGTACTGCTCACGTGCCGCGCGCACCTCCGGCCGGGCCGAGACTTCGGGCACCGCCACGTCCCACCAGTGGCCGCCCGCGTCGGTGGTGGGCGCCGGGTCGGTGCGGATCGCCACCACGGCGGTGCGCGGGCAGGCGCGGGCGCGCTCCAGCGCCGCGGGCAGGTCCGCGAGGCCGTCCACCCAGGCAGCGTCCGCGCCCAGGCTGCGCGCATGGGCGGCGAAGTCCACCGCCGGCAGCGTCTCGTGCGCAGCGTCGCGCAGCAGGTTGTTGAAGCCTGCGCCGCCGGTCGCGCGCTGCAACCGGTCGATGCAGCCGTAGCCGCCGTTGTCCAGCACCACGATGACCAGCTTCCGGCCCAGCATCACCGAGGTGGCGATCTCGGAGTTCAGCATGAGGTAGGACCCATCGCCGACCAGCACGAACACCTCGCGCGAGGGCTCCGCCATCTTGACGCCGAGGCCGCCGGCAATCTCGTAGCCCATGCAGGAGTAGCCGTACTTCCATGTGGTAGCCGCCGGGCTGCGCGGCCTGCCAATGCTTGTGCAGTTCGCCCGGCAATCCCCCGGCCGCGCACACCACCACGTCGGACGGATGCGCCTGGCGCTGCACCACGCCAATCACCTGCGCGTCGGACGGCAGCACGGCGTTGGTCGGCGCGGTGTACGGCATGACCGCCTGCTGCCAGGCCCGCTTCTCGGCGTGGGCGCGGCTGGTCCAGGCGTCCGGCGCGCGCCATCCGTCCAGCGCATCCCCCAGCGCCGCCAGCCCAGCGCGCGCGTCCGCCACCAACGGCTGGGCCGAGTGCTTCATGGCGTCGAACGGCTGCGCGTTCAGCCCAACGATGCGCCGCCCGTCGCCTTGGAACAGCGCCCAGGACCCGGTGGTGAAGTCCTGCAACCGCGTGCCCACCGCGAGCACGAGGTCCGCCTCGGTCGCCAGCGCGTTGGCCGCCGCGGTGCCGGTCACGCCGATGGCGCCCATGTTGAGCGGGTGCGCGTCCGGCAGGGCAGACTTCCCGGCCTGGGTCTCGCCGAGCGGCAGGCCGTGCGCCTCGCAGAACTGGCGCAGCGCGTCCTCGGCCTCGGAGTACAGCACGCCGCCGCCCGCAATCACGAACGGCTTCCGCGCGGCGCGCAGCAGGCCGGCCGCGGCGTGCAATTCGTCCTCGTCCGGGCGGGCACGGCGCGGCGTCCACAGCCGCGGCTCGAACAGGCTGGCTGGGTAGTCGTACGCCTCCGCCTGCACGTCCTGGCACAACCCCAGCGTGACGGGACCGCACTCGGTCGGGTCGGTCATGACCTGCATGGCGCGGGCGAAGGCGGGAATGAGCTGTTCGGGCCGCATAAGGCGGTCGAAGTAGCGGGATACTGGGCGCAGGCAGTCATTGGCCGACACCGTGCCGTCGCCCCAGTCCTCGACCTGTTGCAGCACGGGGTCCGAGCGGCGGCCCGCGAACACGTCGCCCGGCAACAGCAGCAGCGGCAGCCGGTTGACGTGGGCCACGGCGGCAGCGGTGACCAAGTTGGTGGCGCCCGGCCCAATCGAGGTGGTGCAGGCCATCGCGCGCCGCCGCCGGCTTGCCTTGGCATACGCGACGGCGGCGTGGGCCATCGCCTGCTCGTTATGGGCGCGGTAGGTCGGCAGGGCGTCGCGCGCGCCGTGCAGCGCCTCGCCCATGCCCGCGACGTTGCCGTGGCCGAAAATGGCCCAGACGCCGCCGAAGAACGGCTGCTCCAGCCCAGCGAACACCGTGCGTTGCGCGGCCATCGCGCGGACCAGCGCCTGCGCCATCGTCAGGCGCACCGTGCTACGCGGCATCGGCGCGGCCCACGGCTTGCCAGGCGTCGTCCAGTTGGGCGAAGCGCCGGGCCATCTCGGCGGTGGCCTCCGCGTCGCTGATGCGCCCCGCGAGCCAGGCCTGCGCGGGTTCCGCGAAAATCGTGCGGCCCACCGCGAAGCCGCGCACCAGGCTTTCCCCGGCGGCGGCGGCGAACGCGCGCACCAAATCATCCAGTGGCGCGTCCAGGCCCAGCATGACGATGCCCCGGCAATGCGGGTCGCGGGCGCGGACCGTGTCGCCGATGTTGGCCCAGGCGCGCGCGCTCGGTTGCGTTTCCAGCTTCCACCAGTCCGGGCGGATGCCGAGGTCGTACAGCCGCCCGACCACGCGGGCCACCGTGTCGTCCTCCAGCGTGCCGTGCTTGCCGGCGATGATCTCCACCAGCATCTCGCGCCCCACCGTGCGGCAGGCGTCGTTCAGGCGCAGCAACTCGCGCTCCTGGCGCACGCGCAGGTCCTCGGGGTCGTCAGGGTGGTAGAAGCACAGGCACTTCACGATCTGCCACACCGGCCACTCACTGAGGTGCGCGCCAAGGCTCGGCGTCTCGAAGTCGAGCGGGCGGGAGCCGGGGCGCTCCACCGGGCGAGCCACCCACAGCTCGGGGTGCCCAGCGACGCGGAACAGCGCGGCTCGGCCATGGGTGCCGTCCAGCAGCATCCCATAGCCCGGCCGTCCGGCGGAGACGCGCAGCGCCGCGTCCACCGCAAGCTCCTTGAACGCCGCGATCCGCTCGCGCGGCGCGCCGGCCGCGTCCGCCATGGCCTCCAACTGGGCGCGGTGGTCAATCGCCAGCGCCACGACGGCGCCGGACGCTGGCCGGCGGGTGGTGGCGCGGTGCAGGTGGTTCAGTTCCGCATCCAGCCGCACGGCGCGGTGCGGGCTGCCGTGCTGCACGAAGCGCTGCATCTCAGTGAACGAGGGGTACTCGGGCGAGCACAGCAGGCGGGACACCGCGAGCGCCCCGCAGGCGTTCGCCCAGGTGCAGCACGTCAGGAGCGGTTCGTCCCGCAGCCAGCCGCGCAGGAAGCCGGACAGGAACGCGTCGCCCGCGCCGAGCACGTTGTACACCTCGACCGGGAAGCCCGGCCCGGACACGCCGTCCTCTAAGTGCCGCGGGACCGCCCCGGGCGCGAACGCGACGCAGCCCATGGCACCGCGCTTGCACACGATGGCGGCGCCAGGCACGGCGGCGCGGATACGGCGGACGGCCTCAAGCGTGTCCTCGCTGCCGCCCGCGACGTGCAATTCCTCCTCCGTGCCGACGATCAGGTCGCACAGCGGCAGCACGGGCGCGAGCCGGGCGGTGACGGCGCCAGAGCGCACATAGCGGCTTTCGCCCGCGCTGTGCCCGGCCAGGCCCCACAGGTTGGGGCGGTAGTCCACATCCAGGATCACCCGGCGCCCATGCTGCTTCGCGGCCCGCATCGCCTTGGTTTGTGCGGCGGCGGTGTTGTCCTTCGCGAAGTGCGTGCCGGTGACCAGCACCGCGCTGGCGGAGGCGATGAACGCCTCGTCCACGTCGCCCTCATCCAATGCGCCGTCGGCGCAGTTGTCGCGGTAGAAGATAAGCGGGGACGACTGCTCGTCGCGCACGCTCAGCAGCACGAGGGACGTAAGGCGCTCCTTGTCCGTGCGCACGCCATCCAGCGCCACGCCCTCGCGCGTGAGCTGTTCGCGGATGAACCGGCCCATCGCCTCGTCGCCGACCCGGGTGATGACGCCGGAGCGCAGGCCGAGGCGGGCGGTGCCGATGGCGATGTTGGTGGGACAGCCGCCGACCGCCTTGGTGAAGGTGCCGATGTCCTCCAGGCGCGAGCCGATTTGTTCCCCGTACAGGTCCACCGAGGAACGGCCGATGGTGATAAGGTCCAACGGGGCGGTCATGGCCCGGTCTCCAACTTGGCGTTTAAAGTTCCAGAACCCTCGCGCCGCTCAGCCACGGCGATGGCCAGCGTCATGGCAAGCGCGAAGGTGCCGGCCAGCAGGCGGAACGCGGCATGGTCGGCCTCCGCCACCTCCAGCCAAACCGTGGCGACCTGGGCCAGCGGCGAGAACACGCTGTCGGTGACCGCCACCACGGGCACGCCGCGCTGGGCGGTGCGGGTGGCGAGGTCGAGCGTGACCGGCGCGTAGGGCGTGAACGAGATCGCGAGCACGGCGTCGTCGGTGGGGATCAGGTCCGCCAGCTCCGGCACCGGTCCGCCTGTTTGGTCCAGCAACTGGCACGCGACCCCGAGCTTGCGCAGCGCATACGCCAACCCGGCGGCGGCGGGGAACGAACGCCGGGCGCCGATCAGGTGGATGGTGCGCGCCGCCGCCAGCACCGCCACCGCGCGCTCCAGGTCAGCCAGGTCCACGGTGTCGCGCATCCGGGTGGCCGACAACGCCGACGCCTCGGCGAAGCCAGTCAACAGCGCCGCCAGCCGGTCCCCGGTCCCGTTGGACGAAGGCGCGTTGCGCAGCGCCTTGAGCCGCTCCCGGTAGTCCGGCCAACGCTCGCGGGCGTGGGCGCGGAACACCGCCTGCAGGTCCGAGAACCCGGCGTAACCCAGCGCCTGCGCGAACCGCACCAACGCCGAGGGCTGCACCTGCGCCGCCCGGGCGACCTCGGCGATAGTGCCGAACGCGATGTCCTGCGGGTGCATGAGCGCGAACTCGGCCGCTTGGACCAGGCGCTTGGGCAACTGGCCGCGCCGCCGGGCAATCAGGTCATGCAGCGCGCCGAGGTCGCGGGGCAGGGTGCTGTCGTTCGCCGCGGCCAGGGCCGTGCTCATCGAACCCGTCTCATGCGGTCCGGCGTCCGCGCCGGCGATACTGGTCCGCCATCACGGCCGCGATGATGATAAGGCCTTTCACGATGTCCTGGATATACGCGTCCACGCCCAGGAACGTGAAGCCGCTGGTCATGACGCCCAGGATCAGCGTGCCGACCACGGTGCCGGTGATGCGCCCCACGCCGCCGGACAGGCTCGTGCCGCCGATCACCGCCGCCGCGATGGCGTCCAGCTCGTACGACATGCCCATGCCGGCCTGCCCGCTGGTGGCGCGCGCGGCGGTGATGATGCCGCCCAGCCCCGCCAGCACGCCGGCCACGATGTAGACGAAAATCAGGTGCCGGTTCACGTCGATGCCGGACACCCGCGCCGCCTGCATGTTGCCGCCGATGGCGTAGGTGTACTTGCCATAGCGCGTGTAGCGCAGCGCCACGTGGAACACCGCCGCCACCGCAATAAAGATCAGCACCGGGTTGGCGCCGCTGCCGATGGAGGTGAACCCGTCCTCCAACATGCTGACCGGCTGGCCGTGCGTGTAGAACCGCGCCAGCCCGCGCGCCGTCACCATCATGCCGAGCGTCGCGATGAACGGCGGCAGGCGGCCGAACGTAATCAGCGTGCCGTTGATGGCGCCGATGATCCCCCCCACCGCGAGCCCGGCCAGCACCGGCACCACGACCGGCATGCCGGTGAGCGACGGGAACACCGCCCGCGCATAGCCCGCCTCCTGCGCGAGGCTCGCGGCCACCATGGCGGACAGCGCTACCACCGAGCCGGACGACAGGTCGATGCCGCCGGTGATGATCACCTGGGTCACGCCCACCGCCAGCAGCCCGATGGTCGAGACCTGCAAGATGATAATCAGCAGGCGCTGCGGGTTGCCGAGGAAGCTCTGGCCGCGCAGCGACCAGCCCAGGACCTCGAAAATCAGCGCCATCCCGACCAGCACCAGGATGATGCTGACCTCGACCGGCAGCTTGCGGCGGCGTGCGGCCGGCTTGGCGATGGCGGCGGCCTCGGCGATGGCTGTCATTGGCGTGCTCCCCCCTCGTGCGGCCGCGTCAGCGCGCGGCAAGCTCCATGATCTTTTCCTGCGTCGCGTCCGCCCGGTCGAGGAAGCCGCTGACCCGGCCCTCGTGCATCACCATGATCCGGTCGCTCATGCCCAAAATCTCCGGCAGCTCGGACGAGATCATCAGGATCGCCAGCCCCTGCTCGGCCAGCGCCGACATCAGCCGATGGATTTCCGCCTTGGCGCCCACGTCGATGCCGCGGGTCGGCTCGTCCAAAATCAGGATGCTGGGCGAAGTCATAAGCCAGCGCGCGATCAGCACCTTCTGCTGGTTGCCGCCGCTCAGGTTCTCGATGGTTTCGTCGAGGTCCGGCGTCTTCACGCGCAACTGCTCGCTCATTTGGTCGCATGTGGCGCTGAGCGCGCCCTGGCGCACGAACCCGCCGGCGCAGTAGTCGCGCACCGACGCCACCTGCATGTTCTCCAGCACGGACAGCATCAGGAACAGCCCGGTCGCCTTGCGGTCCTCGGTCAGCAGCGCCATGCCGTGCGCCATGGCCTGCCGCGGGCTGCTGATGCGGGCCGGGCGTCCGCGCACCCGGATTTCGCCCGCGGTCGCCGGCGTCACGCCATAGACGGTCTCGGCGACGTTGGTGCGCCCGGCGCCCACCAGCCCGGCCACTCCCAGGATTTCGCCCCGCCGCAGGTCGAACGACACGCCGGAGAACACGCCAGCCAAAGTGAGGCCGCGCACCTCCAGCACCACCTCGCCGATGTTCGGGTCGCCCTTGGGGAACAGGTGCGTCAGCTCCCGCCCGACCATCAGGGAAATCAGCTTGCCCTGGTCGAACGCCGACGCCGCGTCCGTCGCCACGTGCTGGCCGTCGCGGAACACCGACACCTCGTCGGCAATCGCAAACACCTCGTTCATTTTATGGGTGATATAAACGATCGCTTTTCCCTCGCTGCGGAGCTGGCGAATGATGCGGAACAGGTGCTCCACCTCCCGCTCCGTCAGCGACGAGGTCGGCTCGTCCATAATCAGCACGCTCGACTGGTAGGACACCGCCTTGGCGATCTCCACCATCTGCTGGTTGGCCACCACAAGGTCCCCGACCAGCGCCTCGGGGTCGAGCGGGATGCCGAGCCGGTCCAGCAGGTCCGCCGTGCTGCGGCGCAGCGCGCCATGGTTCACGAATCCCAGCCGATTGAGCGGCTCGCGCCCCACCCAAATGTTCTCGGCGACGGTCATGCCGGGCACGAGGTTCAGCTCCTGGTGGATCATGGCGATGCCCTGCGCCAGCGCGTCGCGCGGCCCGGCGAAGGCGCGCGCCTGGCCGCCCATGCGGATTTCGCCGGCGCTGGGTGGAATCAGGCCGGCGATGATTTTCATGAGCGTGCTTTTGCCAGCGCCGTTCTCACCCATGAGCGCGTGGACCGAGCCGGGGCGCAGGCGCAGCGTCACGTCATCCAGCGCCTTTACGCCCGGGAACTGCTTGGAAACGCCCAGCACTTCCAGAAGGTAGCCGGGACCAGGGCCGTGGTCGGGCATGGGCGCTTCCCCTCGTGGCCGCGTTAGCTGTCCAGGGTTTCGCGTGAGCGGGCGGGCATGGACCCGGCGATGCCGGCGCGGACCGTGGCGATGCTGTCCCGCAAAGCGCCAGCGGGATCAGCCAGCGCATGCACCCCGGCGGCGAACGGCTCAAACGAGAGCGGGCCGACGTAGCCGCCGCGCATGAGGCGGCGGACCTGTTCGATGTTGCCCACGATGTCCCCGGCGCCGACCAGCACCCGGTGCCCGTCGCGCAGGCCGTCACGCGCGACGGCACGGTCCTCGACGCCGGAGATGTGGACCAGGCCGGTCAGTTCGGGAAACACATCTTGTTCCATTGCCACGAAATGATGGAACGTATCGTGCAAAATGCTGAACGTGCCATCGCCGCCGACTGCCTCAATCGCGTCGGCGGCGTCGCGCTTGCGGCGGAGCGCGCACTCCATGAAGCCGAGCGGCTCCACCAGACCATGCACCCCGCACGCCGACAGGACCGGCATCAACTCCCGCAACGCCGTACGCAGGTCATCGCGCCGGCGCGATGCCCCGCGCAGGTCATCCGGCGCGTTCATGGGGCAGAGCACGACCGCCGCCGCGCCGCAGTCCCGCGCATAGCCGGCGAGCGCCGCCGCCTCCGCCGCCCGGTCGTCATTCCAGTCGTCGAAGCGTTGCAGTGCGTTGATGGACAGGATGGCGACGCCCGCCTGCGCGGCCTCGCGCCGCAACCCGGCCGCGGGCGTGCCGTCCTGGGTCGCCACGCCCGGCAGGTCGTTGCGCAACTCGATGCGGTCCAATCCCAGCGAACGCGCAAGCTGCATCAACTCGCCGGGCGAGCGGCGTGGCGCAACCATGTGGTTCAGCGCAAACGGCAACGACACTTGCGGCGACCCTGGCATGGCCGGCCCTCCCTCACGAGCTTTAACCAGCTCTCGTTCCAAGGAAACCCTACGACAGAATTATTTTTCCATGCAAGCGGGATTTGGGATGGATTTTTAACGACGTTTTGCGGAATGCTGCCGGCGCCGCCGGGCCGACGCTGTCCGGGAGCCGAATGATGAACCAGGGAGAAGACGAGTGATGAAACGGATGCTGGCGGCCTGCGTGGCCGTGATGCTGCTTGCCGCCCCGGCGGTCGCCAAGACGACGGTCGGCGTCTCGATGGCGCTGTTCGACGACAATTTCCTGACCTTGCTGCGCCAGTCAATGGCCGACCATGCCAAAGTCACGCCGGATGTGACGGTCCAGTTCGAGGACGCCCAGGGCGACGTCGGGCGCCAGCTCAGCCAGGTGCAGAACTTCATCTCGCAGCGCGTCGACGTCATCATCGTGAACCTGGTCGACAGCTCCGCCACCAAGGCCGTGACCCAGGCCGCGAGCCGGGCCGGCATTCCGCTGGTTTACGTGAACCGGCAGCCGGACGAGACGGAGTTCCCAGGCAAGGTGGTCGTGGTCGCGTCGGACGACCTGTTGGCCGGGCGTCTGCAAATGACCGAGCTCGCCAAGCGGATGGGCGGCAAGGGCAACCTCGCGATCATGCTGGGCGACCTCGCCAACGGCGCCACCCGTGGCCGCACCGCCGGGGTGAAGGAGGTGTTGGCGCAGAATCCCGGCATCAAGGTGATCGAGGAGCAATCCGCCAATTGGGAGCGGGGCAAGGCGATCGACCTCATGAACAACTGGATTTCCAAGGGCAGCCAGATCGACGCCGTCGCCTCCAACAACGACGAGATGGCGCTCGGCGCGCTGATAGCCATGCGCCAGGCCGGCCTGTCGCCGCAGAAGGTCGCGGTGGGCGGCGTGGACGCGACGCCGGACGGGTTGGCGGCGCTCGCCAAGGGCGACTTGGCGGTGACGGTGTTCCAGAACGCCAAGGGCCAGGGCCAGCGCGCGCTGGACGACGCGCTGAAGCTGGTGCGCGGCGAACAGGTCGCGGTGCGGGACATCATCGCATACGAGCTGGTCACGCCGCAGAACTATAAGGAGTTTCTGAACCGGTAACGCGCAGGGTCTGGCACAGCGCGTGCTTGCCGTTCCGGGCCGGCCCGTCACCAGGACGGCAACCGGCGCGGAAACTTGAGCGAGGCAAGAACCAAAACGGACCTTAAGCTGGCATTGAGCACCCTGGGCGTCCTGTGCGCCGTGGCTGGGGCGGCTCCGGCCTGGGCGCAGCCCGCGCCCGGACGCCTGACCACCCATGTGCTGGACACCCTGAGCGGCAAGCCCGCCGCAGGCGTGCGCCTCTCGTTCGAGGCGCCGCAGGGCGAGGGGTGGCGGGTCATCAAGACCGTCGCCACCAACGCGGACGGCCGCACCGACCAGCCGCTGATGGCGGGCGAGGCGATGCAGGCAGGCCGTTACCGCATCGTGTTCCATGTCGGCGAGCACTTCGCCCGCCTGGGCGTGCCGCTGGCCGATCCGCCGTTCCTGGACCGAGTGCCGGTCGAGTTCGCGGTCGCCGACCCGAAGGCTAACTACCACGTGCCGCTGTTAGTCACGCCTTGGAGCTACTCGACCTACCGGGGCAGTTGACGCGCACGACGCTGCGCTCGTGGATGGTATGCGCGCACACGGCCAACAGCCGGGCGCCGTCCAGCGCCGTGCCAACGGCGGGAACCAAGTCGAGCGCCCGTGCGCCATGGCGCAGCGCCTCGAACAGCGGACCGGTCAGGGCAGGGCCGAGCTCCAGCAGCCCGCCCACGATGGCGGTGCGGACCGGCGAGCCGCCCGGCAGTCGGGAGGCCGCCGCCTGGACCGTGCCGGCCAGCGCCGCGCCTGCCTGCTGCAACAGCCCGGCCGCCACTGCGTCACCCCCTCGGCCTGCCTGCGCCACGTCGCCCGCGAAGCTTGCCGCCAGCCGTGCGGGGTTGGCATGGCCCTCCAGCAAGCCGGCCAGCCCAGGCAGCGGGCCGAAGCGCGCGGCGGCGGCGGCTTGCAGCGCCGTCGCCGGGCCACGGCCGTCCGCCGCGCGCAGGGCGGCGCGCAACCCGTGCAGCCCAAGCCAAGCGCCACCGCCCTCGTCGCCCAGCCATGCTCCCCAGCCGTCCACCCGGTGCATCGCGCCATCCGCCCCGACTGCCACGGCGACAGCGCCGGTGCCAGCCGCGAGCACCACGCCTGGCCCGCCCGCCAGCACCCCGGCGTGAGAGGCCACGGCGTCGCTCGTGATGGCAACCATGGGCGCGGGCAGGCTGGCGCACAGCCGCTCGGCCAGCTCGTGTGCCGTACGCGGCGCGGCAAATGCCCCCGCCGCCCCGACGCACGCCGTATTGACCTGCGTTAGTCCCGCCGTCCGCAACAGCGGCGCGGCGACGGCCAGCACGGACGCCTCGGCCAGCACCGCGCCATCCGCCGCCGCAAGGCCCGGAGCGCCCGCGCCCTCCGCGTCCGTGCGTGCAGCGCCGGCCCACAGCGCCGCCCGGCAAGAGGTCTTGCCCAGGTCCACGGCAAGGACCCGGGCAGCGTGGGTTCGAGGCTTTGCGGAAGGCGGCGTGATCGCCGTTACTAGGGGTGGCTACTTGAGGTGCTGGGCGAGGTACTTGTTCATTTCGAACATCGTGACCTTCTTTTTACCAAACACCTTTTCCAGCTTGTCGTCAGCCAGGATTTCGCGGCCGTCGTCCGGGTTCTGCAGCTTGTTCGCCTTGATGTACTCCCAAACTTTGCTGACCACCTCGCCCCGCGCCATCGTCCCGCCGCCCACGACGGCGGCCAGTTCCTCCGAGGGTTGCAGCGGCTGCTGCAAGGCGTTCGGCTTGTTGCCGGCCTTGGGCTTCTCGACGGCGGCACCCTTCGGAGGCTTGGTCTTGGCTGCGGCCTTCGTCTTCTCAGGAATTTTTGTCATCGGGTCCTCAAAGCTGCGTGAAAGTCGATCCAGCCAGCAGGCTTGCGAACTGGTGGGCCGTCATCAATAGGGCTTAACTGCAAAGGCCAGCATCGGGTTGCAACAGACAGCGACTCTAGCCCGGGCGTCAATGACGCCGACCGGACATCAACGATGCGGTTCTACACTAATGTTGAATACGTGATGAATCTGCAACTGAGGCGGCAGGGCGCCAGCGCGGCGAAAAAGCTTTACATCGCTGTGCCTGCCTGGTGAGACTACCGCGATGCGCGTTCCGTTGCTGCAACATGCTTTCGTCAGCCTTATGACCCGCTTTGGCGGGCCGGGGTGGCGTACGCGGTAACGGCGTCCGACGCGCAACCCCAGCCCCGCCGGTCACCGGACGGGGCTTCCACATGGTCTCTCCGCCCGGCTTTTCAGGAGAGTAGCCATGAGCGACGTGACGCAGGACCCGGCAACGGAGCGGCGAGGCCCGCCCGGCCTCGTTATCCGGGCAATCCGCCCGCAGGACGCCGAGGCCGTCGCGGCCATGGAGGGCCTGCCCGGATACCGTTGGGGCACCATGCGCCTGCCCTATCCCTCACCCGAGGCGGTGCAAGGCTGGATCGAGCGCACGCCGCCGGGCAGCGCCAGCCTGGTTGCTATCATCGACGGCCAGGTTGTCGGCTGCATGACGCTGGAACGCCTGCAAGGACGGCGCGCGCACGTGGGCCGGATCGGCATGGGCGTGCACGACGCCTGGACGGGGCAGGGCATCGGCAGCGCCTTGCTGAGGGCGGGTTTGGACCTGGCCGAACGCTGGTTGGGGCTGCGCCGGATCGAGTTGACGGTGTACCCCGACAACGCGCCGGCTCTCGCCCTGTATCAACGCCACGGCTTCGTGCCGGAGGGCACGCACCGGGCCTATGCGTTGCGGGACGGCCAGTACGTGGACGCCCTCGCCATGGCGCGCCTTGGCGGGCCGGAGCTGGCGCGGGGGGCTTTGGGCCATGGCTGACCGTAGGACACTTCGCCGCCGTTGGGACGTGCTGGGCGCGTTCGAGCGGCTCGTAAACCCGACGGCGCTGCCTCCGGGAGGATCGCCGCCCGCCACGCTGCGCGGCTTTTTCATGCACCACCTGCGTCCGGTGCGGGGGCTGGTAGGTTTCATGTTCCTGGGCGGCTTCGTGGTCGCGGCGATGGACGCGCTGATCCCGGTGTTCATCGGCCGCATCGCCGGGCTGGTGGCGGTGCATCCGCCCGGCGCGCTATGGCAGGAGGCCGGCGGCCAACTGGCGCTTATGGCGGCGGCCGTGCTGCTGCTGCGACCGGCAGCCGTCCTGCTGTGGGTGATGCTGACCAACCAGGCGCTGAACCCAGGGGTCGCCAACCAGGTGCGCTGGGCCAGCCACTGGCACGTGGTGCGGCAATCATGGTCGTTTTTCCAGGACGATTTCGCCGGGCGGATCGCTGCCCGGGTGATGCAGACCGGGCCGGCGCTGCGCGAGGGGGTCGGCAGCGCCGCCGACGCGGCCTGGTACCTGCTGGTGGTGGTTGGCGGCGCGACCGCCGTGCTGGCCGGCATGGATTGGCGGCTGGCCGCGCCGGTGCTGCTGTGGGCGGTGGCGTATGGTCTGGTGTTGCGACACTTCGTGCCACAGCTTGGGCGGCGGTCCCGGCTGGTGTCGGAGGCCCGGTCGCTGCTCACCGGGCGCGTCGTGGACAGCTACACCAATATCTTGACCGTGAAGCTGTTCGCCCGCGCCGAGGACGAGGACGCGTTCGTGCGCGACGCGGTGGACGGGCACACGGCGGCGTTCCGGGCGCAGACCCGGCTGATCACCGGCATGGTCGGCACGCTGGCGGTGCTGAACGCCATGTTGCTGGCGGGCATGGCGGCGACCGCCTTGGCGTTGTGGACCCACGGCGCCGTGGACGTGACCGCGGTCGCGACCGCGCTGCCGATGGCGTGGCAGTGCACCAACATCGCCGGCTGGGTCGCGCGCACCGTCACCGCCATCTTCGAGAACGTGGGCGTCGTGCAGGACGGCATGCGCAGCCTCGCGGTGCCGCAGCAGCAGCCCGACGCACCCGGCGCAGTGCCGCTGCGCGTGACAGCAGGCGCGATCCGGTTCGAGGCGGTGCGCTTCGGCTACGGCACCGAGCGCGGCGTGCTGCACGGCGTGGATTTTACAGTCCGGCCGGGCGAGCGCGTCGGCTTGGTCGGACCGTCCGGCGCCGGCAAGAGCACGCTGGTCAACCTGCTGCTGGGCTTTTTCACGCCGGAGGGCGGGCGCATCCTGGTGGACGGGCAGGACATCGCAGGCGTGACGCAGGAAAGCCTGCGCGCCCACATCGCCGTAGTCACGCAGGACACGGCCCTCCTGCACCGCAGCATCCGCGACAACGTGGCGTATGGCCGGCCAAGCGCCACACAGGCTGAGATCGAGGCCGCCGCAAGGCAGGCGCAGGCGCATGGCTTCATTCTCGGCCTGGAGGACTGGGTGGGCCGGCGCGGCTACGACGCCCATGTGGGCGAGCGCGGGGTCAAGCTGTCGGGCGGGCAGCGCCAACGGATCGCGCTGGCCCGGGTGCTGTTGAAGGACGCGCCGATCCTGGTGCTGGACGAGGCCACCAGCGCGCTCGACAGCGAGGTGGAGGCGGCGATCCAGGAACAGCTCGATGCCCTGATGCAAGGGCGGACCTGCATCGCAATCGCCCACCGGCTGTCCACCGTGGCGCGCATGGACCGGCTGGTGGTGCTGGAGGCCGGGCGCGTAGTAGAGCAGGGCACGCACGCGGCATTGCTGGCGCAGGGCGGGGCGTATGCTCGGCTATGGGCGCGGCAAAGCGGCGGGTTTGTGGACGCAGCGCCATGAGCGAGCGCCAGCGGCTACGCCAGGCGCAGGCTGAAAATCAGCGCCAGGCTGACCGCGCCCAGCAGCAGCAGCGACAGCGTGACCGCTGCTGTCACCGGCCCGCCGGCCCGCGCTACCACCCGGACATCGACGCCCAGGCCCAGCGCCGCCATCGACAGGATAGTCAGGATGTTGGCCACGGCCGCCACTGGCCCGAGCAACGCTTGCGGCAGCAGCCCGAAGGTGCGGAGCGCGGCCAGGCCGAGGAACGCCAGGATGAACCAGGGCACCAGGCGGCGCAGCGCCACGCGCCCCTGCGCCGCGTTGGCGCGCGGCCGGCTTCGCAGCAGCGACAATGCCAGCACGACCGGGCCGAGCATTAGCACCCGCACCAGCTTGACCAGCGTGCCGACCTGCGTGCTGACCAGGCCGACCGGCGCCGTGGCCGCCAATACCTGCGGCACGGCATAGACCGTGAGGCCCGCCAGCACGCCGTACTGCGTCGCCGACAGGCCGATCACCGTCACGAGCAACGGCAGGCCGAGCACCACCAGCACCCCGAGCACGGCCGTGCAGGCGATGGAGCAGGCGACGTCGTCCCCGTCGGCGCCGATCACTGGCGCCACGGCCGCGATGGCGGAGTTGCCGCAGATGGCGTTGCCGCACGCCACCAGCATCGCCATGCGCCACGGCAGGCCCAGCATCCGCCCGATGCCGTAGCTGGCCGCCACGGCGACGGCGACCACGGCCGCGATGCCAACCAACAACTGCGGCCCGACTGCCCAGACCGCGGCGAAGCTGATGGACGCGCCCAGCAGCGCCACCGCGACCTCCAGCAGGGTCTTGGCGGTGAACTCGACGCCCGGGCACCATCGCGCGCCCGGGGTCCAGGCGGTGCGGACCGCGGCGCCGAGTAGGATGGCCAGCACCAGCGGCTCGAGCCACAGGCGGCCGAGCAGCCGTTGCTCCAGCGCTTGCAGCCCGGTGGCGGCCACGGTGACGGCGGCGCACAGCAGGACGCCTGGAATGAGCGCGGCCGGGTTGCGTGCGGGGTTCAAGCCGGCAGCGGGCCGGACGCCAGCGGGACCTGTGCCAACTTGGCGTGCGCGGCAGCGTGCGCGGCGCGCACGCCGAACCCGAAGCGCATGAGCGGCGAGCGGAGTCCCTGCGCCAGCAACGTGCGGCGGACTGCCTGAGTCGCCCCCGCGACATACAGCGGCGCGCCCGCTCCCCGGGCCTGTTCCGCAAAAACACGGATTGCCGCCGCGGCGGTCGAGTCCAGCGCGCGCAGCTCCGACATGTCGAGCACGTAGGCCCGGGGCCGCGCCGCGATCCGGTCCAGCGCCGCGGCCACCACGCCGGCCGAGCCGAAAAAGAACGCGCCGCTGATGCGCACCGTCACGACGCTCAGGTCGTGGGTGGCGGTAACGGGGACAGTGCCGTCCCCGTAACCCTCGCGCAGCACCGTGACCAGCTTGGGGGTGAAACGGGCTGGCGCGGCGTGTTGGGTCATTGTCGTCCTGGCAGGGGGCAAGGCAGCCCCGCCCACCCTAGCGCAATCCGGCGGTCACGTATCCAACAGGTTCAACCCAGGATATTCAGCGTTGCGGCGTGATCCGCAGCAGCCGCCCGTCCTGCGCGTCGGTCAGCACGTACAGCGCGCCCTCTGGACCCTGCACGACATCGCGCACCCGCGCGTTCTGGTCGGTCAGCAGCCGTTCCTCGCCCACCACGCGGTCCCCGTCCAGCACCAGCCGCACCAGCGCCTTGCTGGACAGCCCGCCCACGAAGATGTTGCCGCGCCACTCGGGGAACAGCGCGCCGGAGTAGAACGCCATGCCGGACGGCGAGATGCTCGGGTCCCAGTAGTACACCGGCTGCTCCATGCCTTCTGCCTGGGTGATGCCGCGGCCGATTGGGGCGCCGGAGTACTCCTCGCCATAGGTGATGGTGGGCCAGCCGTAGTCGCGGCCCCGCTCCGGGCGGTTCAGCTCGTCGCCGCCGCGCGGTCCCATCTCGATCTCCCACAGCCGTCCCTGCGCGTCGAGCGTGGCGGCCTGGACGTTGCGGTGGCCGTAGGACCATACCTCGGGGCGCGCGCCGGGGCGGCCCACAAACGGGTTGTCCGACGGCACCGAGCCGTCGCGGTTGATGCGCACCACCTTGCCGAAATGGCTGCCCAGGTCCTGCGCCTGTGCCCGGCCCGGCAAGATTGACCGCTCGCCCAGGGTCACGAACAGCGTGCCGTCCGGCGCGAACACGATCCGGCTGCCGTAGTGCAGGGTGGAATCGAGGGTCGGCTGCATCCGGAAAATGACTTGCACGGCTTCCAACCGCGGAACCGGGCCGTCCACCAGCCGCCCGCGCGCGACCGCGGTGCCGTTGCCGCCCTCGCGCGGCTCGGCGTAGGTCCAGTATATGAAGCCGGATTGGGCGTTCCCAGGCTGAGCGTAGTCCGGCGGCACCGCGACATCCAGCAGGCCGCCCTGGTTGCGGTCGTCGGCGCGGGGCAGGCCTATCACCGGCGCCGAGACCCGGCCGTCGGCGCCCACGATCCGCAGCGCGAACGGCGACTTTTCCGTCACCAACATGCGGCCGTCCGGCAGGAACGCCAGTCCCCAGGGCTGTCTCAGGCCGGACGCGACCGTGGTCACCTGCAACCTTGTGCGGGACACAACCTCGGGCGCACGGGCCTGCCCGGGAAAGGCCGGTTTGAACTCGGGCACGTTGGGCGGGCCGGTCCGCACCGGCGCGCCGCCTTGCGCGTGCGTGGGGACAGGGGCGAGCGCCAGCAACAGGGCGGCGCACGCGGCGGTGATCGGCAAGGGCCGCATCGGCAATCTCCGTTCGCCCGCACCACGATGGCGGCCGGGCCGTGCCTGAGCTATGCGCCGCCCGCGTTGAAGACAACCTGGGCCTGGGCACAATAGCGCGGCCTCCCCGATCAACATGCGCGTCAGCCCACGCCGACGCGCGCACGGTCCACGATGGCCTGGGTGTCCAGCCCGTGCGGCAGGGTGCCGAACGCCTGGCCCCAGTCGCCGTCCAGCCGCGTGGCGCAGAACGCGTCACTGACGGCCGGGGCGGCGTGGCGCACCAGCAGGCTCGCTTGCAACGCGCACGCCATCATTTCCACGATGCGCCGCGCCACCGGCTCCAGCCCGGCCGGGTCCATCAGGCGGCAGGCGAGGCCATCGGCGTAGGCGTCCAGTTGCGGGTTGCCGCCCCGCGCCAGCCGCACTTCGTCCAGGAACGCGCCCACCGTTTCCGGCTCGCGCTGCATGGAGCGCAGCACGTCCAGGCATATGACGTTGCCGGCGCCCTCCCAGATGCCGTTCAACGGGGCCTCGCGATACAGCCGCTTCATCAGGTGGTCGGCGATGAAGCCGTTGCCGCCGTGGCACTCCAGCGCCTCCGCCACAAAGGCCGGGGCGCGCTTGCAGGCCCAGTACTTGGCGACCGGCGTGCCGATGCGGGACAGCAGGCCCTCCGCCCGGTCCGCCTCGGAACGATCCAGCGCGGACGCCAGGCGCATCGACATCCACAGCATGGCCTCACTCTCGATGGCCAGGTCCGCGACCACGTTGCGCATGATCGGCAGGTCCACCAGGCTGCGCTGGAAGGCCCGGCGGTTGCTCGTGTGGTGCACCGCCTGGCTCAACGCCTGACGCATCAGGCCCGAGGAACCGATGGCGAAGTCGAGCCGCGTCGCGTGCGCCATCTCGATGATGGTGCGGATGCCGCGGCCGTCGGCGCCCAGCATGGTGGCGTGCAGGCCGTGGAACTCGACCTCGGAGCTGGCATTCGACTTGTTGCCGCACTTGTCCTTGAGCCGCTGCAATTTCAGCCGGTTGCGCGACCCGTCCGGCAGCCAGCCCGGCGCCAGGAAGCACGACAGCCCGGCTTCCGTCTGCGCCAAGGTCAGGAACAGGTCGCTCATCGGCACCGAGAAGAACCACTTGTGCCCGGTCAGCAAGTACGGCGCGCCCGACCCGCGCCGCATGGACGCGGGCCGGGCCGTGGTGAGGGTGGCGCGCAGGTCGGAGCCGCCCTGTTTCTCCGTCATCGCCATGCCGACGGTGACGCCCCGCTTATCCTGTGCGTAGGCGGGCCGGGGGTCGTATGCCGTGCTGTTCACCAGCGGCGACCACTCGGCGTGCATCGCCGTGTCGTGGCGCAGTGCGGGGATGGAGGCGAAGGTCATGCCCATCGGGCAGCAGATGCCGCTCTCGCCCTGGTTCCACAGGTAGCTGAGCGCGCCGCGGGCGACGTGCGCGCCGGGGCGCTGGTGGGTCCAGGCGTAGGAGTGCGTGCCGCTGGCGTAGATGTGGCCCATCAGCTCGTGGTACGCCGGGTGGAACTCCACCAGGTCCACGCGGTGGCCGAAGCGGTCATGGGTGCGCAGCTCCGGCACGTGGCGGTTGGCTTGGCGCGCCAGGTGCTGCACCGCCTCGCTGCCGACCAGTGTGCCGGCCTGGCGCAGGTCATCTCCGGCCCAGGCCGCGCCGAACGCTCGGACCGCCTCGGTGAGCGGCACGTCTTCGGCGTAGGCGTTGTAATTTTCGAGCGCGCCGGGCTGGTTCAGCACCTCGTGCGTCGCGTCGCCCGTTGCTGGATGCGTCACCACGTTCATGCGTTTTCCCTGGTGCGTGGACTAAGCCGTAGCGGGTATGGAGCAGCATCGGTACGCGCTGGCAGCGCAGCGCACAAGGGCGGAGCGTGCGGAGGCTCACGCCACGGCAACGGCTGCGCGTGCGGTTGTGGCAGAGGACCGGCTGATGATGGCGGAGGCGGCGCTGGTCGAGGTCCGGTTGCGTGGGTTGTGTGATTAATCTGTGCAACAGGCCTTCGTTAAACGCCCAATCTAGCAGAGACTCTGTCGATAGATTGGTTCATCCAGGCAACAGCGACATCCTTAAGGCCTTTCCTCTGCATGTCGCGCTTAACGGCCTACCAAAAGCCACTAACCAGGCACTCACTAAGAAAGAAACAACGAATTTGAACCCAAATATTATCGCGTTTAAGCCAGATATTAGGAGAAGAACAGCAGAATATCCAAGTATAGATGATTTGAACTCCCACTTATTATTACCCGGTTTTGAGCCGATATTGGTGACTGTCTCATCTAAAATTGAGTCAAGCGGTTCCATCGTAGCTGCTCAACCTCTCCTACGAGTTGGCGTGAGCGAGGCTATGCGCAGAGCG